>CAJOLM010000099.1 GCA_905235355.1 uncultured Elusimicrobiales bacterium | reverse complement strand
TCAAAATTAGCAGTCTGAAAAAGGGGTTGACAAAAATAAATTCATTGTGCTATACTATTAGCAGCCAAAGATAAAGAGTGCTAAAATAAAAACCTTTTATCTGACGGCAGAAAGGGTATAGCCTATGAGAGTTTTGAAACCCGAAGTAGCCAAAGAACGCAAAGAAAAAATTCTGCGCTGGATTGTGCAGCAGTTCGTGGAGAACCGCCGCCCGATCGGCTCGCAGCTGCTGGCTGACAGCGCGCTAAAGGATATTTCCAGCGCCACTATCCGCAATATTATGAAAGCGCTGGAAGAAGAAGGCTACCTCTATCAGCCGCATACATCCGGCGGCCGTATCCCTACCGATAAAGCGTACCGCTATTATGTAGATTATTTGACCGGTATGCAACGCATGGCAGCCCAAGAGCGCGAACGCATTGAAGAACAATACGAACAGCGCGTGGGCGAGCTGGACAATATTATGCTGCACACGTCCAGGCTGCTGGCGCATTTAAGCGGTGCGGCGGGATTTGTTTACTCGGCTAATGTAGAGGACCAGGTTGTCAAACGGTTAGATTTTTTGCCCTTGGGCGCGGGTACTTTGCTGGCGGTACTGGTGACGGAGTCCGGCATTGTGCGCCATTGGCCTGTGCGTCTTGGCTATGATTTAAACCCGCAGAAATTGCGCCTGTTAAGCAATTTTATCAATGCTGAAATTACAGGCATGACGCTCAAAGAAGCGCAAAAGTTTTTGTGGCAATATATTCAGGCAGACCACCGCGAAGTGGCAGATGTGGCCGACGTAGCCGTGCAGGTTTTAAAGGATATGCAGCGTCCGCAAGCCACCGCAGAAGAATTATATATAGAAGGGCTGGGCCGCATGTTAGCTAATACCGAAGAATCGGATTATGAAGCGCTTAAACAAATGATGCGCGTGGTGGAAGAAAGACAGCGTTTAGCCGGGCTGCTGTCTGAAAAAATGGAAGATTTGCGCCGCAGCGGCAAAGAAGTAGCCGTCAGTATCGGCAGCGAAAATGAAATGAAAGAGTTGCAAAATGTAAGCATTGTTTCGTCTGCGTACCGGGTAGGCGACCGGACCGTAGGGATGGTGGGCATTATCGGCCCGAAACATATGCAATACACCAAAGTCATGTCACTTGTTAAATTAATGGGGGATTTGCTGGAAGGCAGCATTAGTGCGTGGAACGCGCTGCCTGGCAATGGTGAGGAGTATGAGTAAAAAGCATCATCACGAAGAAAAGCAAGAAGAAGTGCTGGAAGAACCACTCCAAGACGCCGCAGAAGAGCCGGAAGAAAGCACCGCTACAGACGAGCCGGACTATTATGAAAAATATGTACGTTTGAGTGCGGATTTTGATAATTTCCGCAAGCGGACCGAGCGTGAAAAAGCTGCGTTGTTGGCTTATGGCAAGAAGGATTTTGTAGAGAAGTTATTGCCCGCGTATGAAGTGCTGTTGCGCCAGCAGGCAAACTTGGAAAAAGCCGAAGGTGCAGATGAAAACATAGTGGGCGGAATTAAAATGGTACTGGGGGAACTAAACAAAGCCTTCAAATCCGAAGGCGTGGAGAAAATGGAAGTAATCGGCAAGCCTTATGACCCGCAAACCGCAGAAGCGATTGCCGTCATCCCGGCAAGTGCAGAGCAGGACGGGCAAGTCTTGGAAGAAGTGCAAATGGGATTTATCATGGACGGCAAGGTCTTGCGTCCGGCCCGGGTGGTAGTAGGCAAAGGCCCGGAAGAAACTGAAAAATAAATTTATACGAAAGGAGATTAAGTATGGCAAAAATTATTGGTATTGATTTAGGAACTTCTAACACCGCAGCGGCGGTCATGGAAGGTGGCAGAGGGACCATTATCCCGTCTGCAGAAGGCAGCTCTATCGGGGGAAAAGCGTTTCCGTCTTATGTCGCTTTTACCAAAGACGGACAGCGCCTTGTGGGGGAACCGGCGCGCCGCCAGGCTATCGCCAACCCGGAAGGAACCGTGACGGCTTTCAAACGCCGCATGGGGGAAAATTATAAATTTAATTTGCGCGGACAAGAATTTACTCCGCAGCAGCTCTCTGCCTTTGTGCTGCAAAAAGTAAAAAAAGATGCCGAGGCTTTCTTGGGCGAGCCGGTGGAAAAAGCCGTCATCACTGTACCTGCTTATTTTAACGATAACCAACGTCAGGCCACCAAAGACGCGGGCCGCATTGCAGGTCTAGACGTGGTGCGCTTGGTCAACGAGCCGACGGCAGCTGCCCTGGCCTTTGGTATTGATAAAGCCGGCAAAGAGCAAAAGATTTTGGTCTTTGACTTGGGCGGTGGTACGCTGGATGTAACCATTATGGAAATGGGCAAAGAAGGCACCTTTGATGTGTTGTCCACCTCCGGTGACACCAAGCTGGGCGGTACGGATATGGACAATGCCATTATCGCCTGGATGGTAGATGAATTTAAAAAATCTACAGGCATTGATTTGTCTGCTGACAAACAAGCGCAACAACGCTTGAAAGAAGCCGCCGAAAAAGCCAAAATTGAGCTTTCCACCACCATGGAAACCGACATCAATTTGCCTTTTATCACCGCAGATGCCACCGGGCCGAAACACCTGGAGCTGAAACTTTCCCGCGCTAAACTGGAAAGCTTAGTAGACAGCATTGTCAAACGCTGCGGCACCTCTATTGACCAGGCTATTTCCGATGCGAAACTGTCCGCCGGTGAAATTGACCGCATCATTTTAGTTGGTGGTCCGACCCGTATGCCGATTGTGCAAAAATACGTGGAAGACCACGTGGGCAAGAAAATTGAACGCGGCATTGACCCTATGGAGTGCGTGGCGATTGGCGCTAGCGTACAAGCCGGTATTTTAACGGGCGAAGTAAAAGACGTGCTCTTGTTGGACGTGACCCCGCTGTCTTTGGGTCTGGAAACCTTGGGCGGCGTGTGCACCCGCTTAATTGAACGCAACACCACTATCCCGGTGCGCAAAACGCAAGTGTTTTCCACGGCGTCTGACAATCAGCCCGCGGTAACTATTAATGTTTTGCAGGGTGAACGTCCGATGGCTAAAGACAATGTGCCTTTAGGGAAATTTGATTTGGACGGTATCCCGCCTGCTCCGCGCGGCGTGCCGCAAATTGAAGTAACCTTTGATATTGATGCCAACGGTATTTTGAACGTTTCTGCCAAAGACCTCGGCACCAACAAAGAGCAGCACATTACTATCAGTTCGCCTAATAAACTCAGCGACGCGGAAGTGGAAAAATTTGTCAAAGACGCAGAGAAATTTGCCGAAGAGGACAAAAAACACAAAGAGTTTGTGGAAGCCAAAAACGAAGGTGACAGCGTGCTCTATCAAACCGAAAAAGCACTTAAAGATTACGGCGACAAAGTGTCCCAAGATGACCGCTTGGCCATTGACCGGGCGCTGGGTGATTTGCGCGAAGCGTTAAAAGGTGACGACGCTGCCAAAATCCGCTCTGCCAAAGATGCGGCCTTGCAAGCCAGCCAAAAATTAGGCGAAGCGATGTATAAAGCGCAACAAGCGCAAGCCGGTGCAGCGGGCGCAGCAGGTGCCCAAGCCGGAGCCCAACCGGGTGCAGACGCAGCAGCCGGTGCGGGAGCTGCTAACGGCGGCAAAGATGACGTCGTAGAAGCCGAAGTAGTAGATAAATAAGATTCACCAAAGCAACATAAAACAGGGGGACTTTTGTTCCCCTGTTTTTAATTTGAAATGATTTTATTGGATTTCGTAACGGATATAAGGATTTGACTCGTCTTCAATATCTATTTCGGGCCCGAAAGTTTTACATACGTTTACAGCTTGTGAGTCGCTTTTCTTGGCCCAGCAATATAGTTGATGGTGTAAGATAGGATATTCGGGGCATTGTCCGTAATAATAAATAACCCCCAAAGAATTTTGAAAACTGCCATAATCTATTTCTATTTTAGGAACTCCATCTATATTCATACTGCATACCCACCCGGTGGGACATTGAAAGGAAACTCCCAAGTCATCTAATGTGTCTGCATAAGCACCATTTGCCAGATAATATATTTGTTGGGCATCTGCTACTGCACGAATAATAGGCAGGACTTGTGCAATGCGAGCTTTCATAACAGCTTTTTCGTATTGCGGCAGAGCAATAGCGGCGAGGATACCGATAATCAGCACGACGACTAATAGCTCAATGAGTGTAAACGCTCTCTTGCTGTCATTGCCGGCGTGGACCGGCAATCCAGCCGTTAATAAGGTTG
>CAJOLM010000098.1 GCA_905235355.1 uncultured Elusimicrobiales bacterium | reverse complement strand
TTTGTTGTGGGCGGTGGCGGCTGTATCTGCGCCGGGTACGCGGCTGGGGATTGATATAGAAAAAATTACGCACCGCATAGATGCGTGGGCCCAAGATTTTTTCCACCCGACGGAACTGGCTTGCGGACAAGGGGATGAATTTTTGACCGCGCTTTGGACCAAAAAAGAAGCCGTGGTAAAACTGCTAGGGCAGGGGCTTGCGTTAAACAGTTTTGAAGTGCGCGAGGTAAACGGAGAGGTACAGCTGTTTGGCCGCGCACTGGAAGTATATCAGCAAATTGGCAGCCCGCATATTACACTTACCACCCGGTCGGTGCTAGACGGGTTTATCTTTTCGGTGGCGCTGGGCACGCGCTAACATCTTATCTGTTTGTTGCTTTCTTGTTGAAAAAGGCTGAGAAATCATGGGCCCAAAAAAGGCTTGACTTGTTTTTTTTTTGATATAATACGGGGGTATGGACCAAATAAAAATGTCATCCTGAGGGGGTTTTTGCTCAGGATCTAAAAGGTTGTCATCCCCGAAATTTGTAATCGGGGATCTCAGCCTTAAAAAGTAGTTGAGGTCCCCGATAAAGACCCTCGGGGGTGGCATCAGGCGTTTACACTTATTGAATTGTTAGTAGTCGTTTTAATTATCGGCATACTTGCCGCCATTGCGTTGCCGCAATATCAAAAAACAGTACTGAAAGTGCGGGCGGCTGCCTTGCGCCCGCAAGTGGACGGCTTTGTCAAAGCCCAACGGATTTATTTTTTAGAAAATGGCAGTTTCACCACAGATACCTCTGCTTTAAGTATTGATACAGAAACCGATGACCAACATTGGTATTGCGGAGGAAGTAGTGACAGCCGTATTCATTGTAACACGGATCATATAAACGGGCTTATATTTTGGGAGGTTTGGCTGGAAAGTACCGGATTACAAGAGATACAATGTGTGGCCAAAACCGAAAATGCTGCAGCTATGTCTATCTGTCAAGTAGATGCAATTGCGAAGGTGCTTGTTAATGGTGATTGGACATATTTTACTGTATATACCAATTAAATAAAAACCCCGCGGTGAAGCGGGGCAAAGTACAAGTCAGTAAATCTTGCGATTTACACAGCACTTAAAACGGCGAGCACCCAGGCTAAAATGGCTCCGCCGAAGAAAATCATCAGCACAATGGGTATCAGTGCAATACACACTGTCACCCAGCCAAATAACCCGGCCCAATAAGCCGCTTTTTTCGCTTGCGTCCAATTGCCTTGCTGCACTTGGTCTTGTGCACGCAAGGAAAAAATCAGCGCCGCGAGTGCCAGCGGAATAGCAAAAAATCCCGTAAAACAAGATACACAAATCGCCACTACAACCAGCACAAAATGTGTGTTCACCTCTCGGGTCACAGACCCGCGCGCGGTTGGCTCTGTAGTGGGGGAAAGTGTTTCAGTCTTGTTTGTTTCGTTCATATTTTGCCTCCGTAATTATGGTTTATTTATCGGCTTATTTCTTTTTGCCGCCGCCGCATCCACATCCACAACCCATAGTGCGCCTCCTTATTTAAGATAGTAAACCTGCCCACTTATTATATAAAATGTAAGAAAGAAAGGAGCCGGTAAAATGATATTAGAAAAAGATAACGCTTTAAGCTGCGCCCGCATGACCAAAATCCGTTTGCGTGCGGAAGAAGCAGCCATGTATGAAGAACAACTAAAAGATTTGTTTCAATGGGTAGAAGAATTATCCAAGGTGGACACGTCCGCCGTGCCGGAGACTACCACCGCCCACGCGGCCTATTTGCGCCCGGACGAGCCGGTCACGCAAGAAGAATTGGCCGAAAGATTAGTCAGCGCGTTTAGCCAGCAAGAGGGCCATTGTGCCAAGGTCAAAAAGGTATTGTAATATGAAAACAGTTTTTGAAATTGCCCAGGCAGTACAATCCGGCAGCTTGACAGCCAAAGAGGCGGTGCAGGAAGCGTTGGATAAAATTAAAGAATTAAACCCGCAAATCAATGCCTTTGTGGAAGTATGGCCCGAGGAAGCCTTGCAGCGCGCCGCTGAAATTGACGCGCGCCGTGCCAAAGGGGAAAAACTCGGCCCGCTGGCCGGAGTGCCGGTAGGGATTAAGGATAATATTTTATACAAAGGGCACAAAGCCACTTGCTGTTCTAAAATGCTGGCTAATTATGTCGCGCCGTATAATTCTACAGTAGTCAATAAACTACTGGCAGCAGATGCGGTAATTGTAGGCCGTACGAATATGGACGAATTTGCCATGGGCAGCAGCAACCAAACCTCTGTATATGGTCCTGCGCACAATCCGGTGGATTTTGACCGCGTGCCGGGCGGCAGCTCCGGCGGCAGTGCCGCAGCGGTGGCAGCCGGTATGGTACCTGCTGCTTTAGGGACAGATACGGGCGGCTCGGTGCGTCAACCCGCTGCGTTTTGCGGGGTAGTCGGAATAAAGCCGGGGTACGGACGCATTTCGCGCTACGGTGTGGTGGCGTTTTCCTCGGGTGCTGACCAAGTGGGGGTGCTGTCCTCTGACGTTAAGGGCGCGGCCCTTATGCTGGAAGTTTTATGCGGGCGTGACGTCAATGATTCTACGTCTTTAGAAGATGAAGTGCCTGCTTTTAGCCAACAGTTTACAGCGGATATTAAAGGGCTTAAAGTGGGTATGCCGAAGGGATTTTTGGATAATTTAGGTGCGGACGTGAAGGAAAAAATACAGGCCGCTGCGGAAAAATTAAAATCCTTAGGAGCAGAACTGGTAGAAGTGGACGTGCCACACGCCAAATATTCAGCTCCGTGCTATTACATTATTACTAGTGCAGAGGCCAGCTCCAACCTGGCACGCTTTGACGGGTTGCGCTACGGGTTTAGTGACACGAGTGCCAACGATTTAAATGACCAGTACGAATTAAACCGCGCGCCTTTTGGCGAGGAAGTGAAAAAGCGTATCATCATTGGGGCGACCGCACTTAAGGCAGAAAATTATGCCGCGTGCTATTTGCAGGCCGTCAAAGTGCGCGAACTGATTAAGCAGGATTTTGCGCGTGCCTTTGAGCAGGTGGATGTGATTTTGACGCCTACTTCGCCCACCACCGCTTTTACATTGGGTGCGCATAAGGACAATCCGCTGGCGGTGTATTTAGCAGACCTGTACACCTGCCAAGGGAATATTGGCGGGCTGGCGGGCATTAGCGTGCCGTGCGGTAACGACAAAGCCGGGCTGCCGGTTGGGCTGCAATTTTACGGGCCGATTTTGCAAGAAGAAAAAATCTTAAATGCGGCGTATCATTTTGAGAAGGCATTATGATTGTATCGGAATTTTCATGCGGCGGTGTGATTTTGGACGGGCGGAAGGTATTGCTCGTGCAAGTCAAAAATATGAAAGGCAAAAAAATATGGACCTTCCCCAAGGGTCATATTGAAGCCGGCGAAACACCGCGCCAGGCTGCCTTGCGCGAAGTGCTGGAAGAAACCGGCTATAAGGCCGTAATCGTCCGGCCCATGATTCGCGTTAAATACGCATTTACCTTCCAGGGCAATTATGTCAAAAAAATGGTGCAATGGTATCTGATGAAAAAGCTGGGGCGCATTGGCAAGCACGACGCGTCTGAAATTTTGTCTATCCGTTGGGTGTCGCTATTAAAAGCGCGCGAGCTGGTGCAATACCCAAGTGACATCCGGCTGGTAGAAATGCTAATGTCTTCTTTGCACATTGAACCCATGGAAAACCCGGAAACGGAAGAAAAAGAATAAGTGTTATTTTTGCAAACCCCCCGCTTGCTGAGCGGGGGGTTGTTTATTAATCAAAGCGGTACAGATCTGTTCTTCCCCAAGTACCAGATCGGGTTGTTTTATTGGTAAGAGATTTACAAAAGATTTGTTCTTGTTCTGAATTCTGCTCCGCAGCACAATAGCGCTGTCCCGTAAAATCATGACGGTAATAAGCCCCGATAGGCTTGCTGATTCTACAGGCTACATAAAAAGGTTGCCAATCCGGATCAGTAACAGAAACAGTAGATAAATAACAATATATGTTTCCATTGGCTTTTGCTACACTATTGCCATTAAAGCCAGTTATGGTTACATTACTGGTAAAATCCCCGGGAAGTTGCACGTCTAGAGAATTAAAATCAGGTGCATATTTCCCATTTGCTAAATAATAAGCTTTTTGCGCCTGGTAAATAGATTCTACCAAAGGCATGACGGTAGAGTAGCGCACTTTTGTGACGGCTTTTTGGTATTGCGGCAACGCAATGGCAGCTAGGATACCGATTATAAGGACAACAACGAGTAATTCAATAAGCGTAAATGCGCGCTTGCTGTCATCAAA
>CAJOLM010000097.1 GCA_905235355.1 uncultured Elusimicrobiales bacterium | reverse complement strand
ATCTTGAGAATGACACTTGTTTTTATATATCAAAATAAATCTAACTGCCGCCTCATCGCTCAAAGCTATCCTGAACCCCACGCCTAGCGCGGGGTTTTCTCACACAATAAAACCCGGTCAAGTGCCGGGTTTTATTTTATTAGTAATGGGTGTGTTCTATTTCATCATTTGGTAAAGGCTCAATAGCATTTAACCGCTTCCAAAATTCTTCAATACTTTGTAAGCGTTCCTTGGGATCTTCTTTCAGGGCATCTTCCATCAGTTGATCTACTTCCACCGGGATATTGGGAGCCAATTTAGAGGGAGGATAGATTTTTTTGGTAGCGATATCAAACCCTTTCACGCTCCAAGGCACTTGGCCCACCAAAGCTTCATACAAACACAGGGCCAACGAATAAACATCCGATTGCTTGCGCATAAAACCTTTCTGCTGTTCAGGAGCCATATAGGCGGGCGTGCCAGCCACGGTGCGGGCACCGGTCTCGCCGTCCATTACTTTTTTAGCTACTCCAAAATCCATCACCTTGGCCGTACCATCTTCACGAATCATAATATTGCCCGGTTTTAAATCGCAATGGATAATATCCTGGGAATGGGCATAGTGTAAACCGCGGCACACGTAGTCAAAAATTCTTTTTGCTTCTGAAAAAGAGATACGCCCATCAATATCCAGCCGCGTTTCCAAAGTTTGCCCATCTACATACTCAAACACCAAATACAGGCTGCTTTCCGATTCAATAACTGTATAAATTTCCACAATATAAGGGTGACGAAGCAACGCCACCATGCGGGCTTCTGCCAAAAATTGCTCACGCACATAGGCACTGCGCACTAGTTCTGGACGGACACGTTTGATGGCTACCTTGCGACCGAGTGCTTTGTCATACGCTTCATACACTTTTCCCATGCCGCCTTCCCCTATCTGGCGCAGGAAATTATACTGTTCTCTCACATCAGATTCACTACGGTTGTAAGCGGCTTTGGGCCCGCGGCGGAACACATCTTCATACCGCAGATAAACAAAAACACCAAAAGCCACCAACACAATAGCGATATAGACCCATACCCAAGGGGCGGTAGTCTTGTGCTGACGGTTATTTTCCAGTGCTGTTTGCAAGGTTTTAGATTTTGTTTTCTCATCTAATTCTGCTTTGATTTTTTGCGCCATTTTGGATTGGGGATTTAAGCGCAAAGCCTTTTCAATATCAATACGGCTGCGCTCGTAATCTCCCAAACGTAAGTAGGCCTTTCCCCGCAAAACATAACCGCGCGGGTCCTGCGGAGCTACGGCAATGGCTTGTCCGGCAGAATATACCACATCATCATAGGACTCTAATCCGTCATAAGAAATGGCCAGCAGCAAATAAAAACGCTTATCTACAAAATTCTTGCCTGCTAATTCTTTAATGCGTTGGATTGTTCCGTTAAAATCTTTTTCTTTAAGGCGTTGATTCAGGGCTGCTATTTCCGCATCGCGCGTCGCACTATCAAACACAAGTGCTTGTTCATTACTCACTTGACTGGAAAAGTTGCCCCCTACCATTAACGCAGCCGGCTGCTGGGTCTGACCATATGCCATACCCACCGCGAGCACTCCCAACACAATAATTAATTGAAATTTCTTAAACATATTCATATTCTAGCACAAACAAATCTTGCGCGCCAGTAGTTGTGTTTGCCAGCCACTGCTGTTAAAATTATATAATAAAAGCATGAACACGCGTCCGATTGGTATTTTTGATTCCGGGCTGGGCGGTTTAACCATTTTAAAAACGCTCTCCCGCGCCTTGCCGAAAGAGAAACTGATTTATTTCGGCGACACGGTCAACGTACCGTATGGCTCCAAATCCAAAAAAGCAGTCACGCGCTTTTCCTTAGATATTGCCAAGTTTTTAGAAAGCCAACACGTAAAACTCATTATTGTAGCGTGCAATACCGCCTCTGCGCTGGCACTAACAGAGCTGCAAAAAAAGATTTCTGTACCGGTCATTGGCGTGATTGAACCCGGCGCTGCCCAAGCAGCCCGCAGCACCAAAAATAACC
Organism: uncultured Elusimicrobiales bacterium; assembly: GCA_905235355.1. GTDB lineage: Bacteria > Elusimicrobiota > Elusimicrobia > Elusimicrobiales > Elusimicrobiaceae > Avelusimicrobium. The sequence continues at coordinate 2,358 of CAJOLM010000097.1, read as the reverse complement.
GCGTAGCTATTTTGGCTACTGAAGCTACTGTACATAGCCAAGCCTACCCGCGTGCGCTCCAACGCTTAAATAAACAAATCCGCACCTATCAGCAAGCCTGCCCGGTTTTTGTACCTTTAATTGAAGAAGGCTGGATTCACGGCCCCGCCGGAAAATTGATTATTGCAGACTATCTGGCAAGCGCGGCCAAAAGCGGTGCCGATACCATTATTTTAGGGTGCACGCATTACCCGGTTATTAAACATTTAATTGCCAAACAAGTGGGCAAAAAAGTGCACTTGGTAGATTCTGCCGAAGTGCTGACCGCGGAAGTGAAAAATTTACTCACCCGCACCAAACAACTCAACACCAACGGACGCGGCAGCTTAAAAATTTATGCTAGTGATGATCCGGCCCGTTTCAAACGTCTGGCTAAAAATATTTTAGGGCGCGAATTAAACCGCGTGTATCTCAAAAAATTAAACTAATGCCTTTATATAGTGACCCCCGTCTATTAGCTGCAGGTATTATACACGGTACGACCGACCGCGCCGCCGGAAATATGCGGCTGGCAGAAAACACACATACCCTGTTTCAAATGCTGGATATTCCGGAAGAAAAAATTTTACGTTTTCAGCAAATTCACTCCGATACAATTGTTACCGTTGCAGACGTCGGACAAGCCCGCACCGTGCAGCAAGGCACACTACCGCAAGCAGACGGCTGGGTGATAAGTCATTGTCCGGGTTGGGGCGCAGCTATTTTAACCGCTGATTGTGTGCCGCTTATTTTATGGGACGAACGCGCCCAAGTAATCGGGCTGGCGCACAGCGGTTGGCGCGGGGTGGCGGTCGGACTGCCCGGCAAAATGGTGCGTACCATGCGTCAAGCCGGCGCGGAAGGAACGCTTTGCGCGTGGGTTGGGCCACATATTCAGAATTGTTGTTTTGAAGTGCAAGACGACGTGGCAGCACAATTTTCCAACTACATAGAAAAGCGAAACAATAAATTATTTGTCAATTTAAACCAAGCAATTCTGGATCAGTTTGCCGCAGAAGGACTACCCAAAGACCGCGTGAGCTTGCCGTATTATTGCACGTGCGGGGATAAAGAACATTTCTTTTCATACCGCCGGGATCATACCAAAGATGCTTTGCTGACTTTCGTATATACACCGCCCACAAAGCCCCTTGCATAGCACGTATAGATTTTATTTAATAACTAAGTATGGAACATAAAGCTAAGATTTTACTGGCAGATGATAACCCGGCTATTCGCGGTCTGGTATCCGAAATTTTACTGGATGCCGGATTTAGTGTCGTTACCGCAGAAGACGGCAAAGACGCGCTAGATAAAATTTACCGCGAAAATCCGGACCTGCTGATCTTGGATTATGAAATGCCGTACAAAACGGGTTTTGAAGTAGTGCAAGATGTGCGTAGTCATCCGGGCTATATGCACACGCCCATTATCATTTTTACCGCCGTTACTGACAAGAGCATTAAGCTGGAAGGATTAGGGCTGGATATTGATGACTATATGACCAAGCCCGCTGATGCCGATGAAGTAGTGGCACGCGTCAAACTGTTGCTCAAGCGTAACAAGCAAAAAATGGATTCTAATCCACTTACCCGGCTGCCGGGCAATCCGTCTATTCAAGCCCGCATTGAGGAAGAAATTGCTTCCAAGCGTAAATTTGCTGTCTTGTATTGTGATGTCAATAATTTCAAGGCTTTTAATGATAAATACGGTTTTGCATTAGGGGACCGGGTGCTATTGTCCACCTCACGCATTTTAATAGAGGCCTGTCACATAGATCCGACCTCTTTTGTCGGGCATGTGGGCGGAGATGATTTTATCGTCGTGTGTGCATTAGAACACGCGGAGCAAATTGCAAAAAAAATAACAGAAGAAATAGATAAAGTAGCCCCCAATTTTTACAATGAAGAAGACAGAAAGCAAGGATTTATGATGGCTCCCAACCGCAAAGGCGAGCAAGAAAAATTTCCTCTTTTATCTATCGGCATTGGCATTGTGCATAATTCGTTAAAAGAATTAACTTCTTTTGCACAAGTGAGCAATATCGGCACTGAACTTAAATGCCTGGCTAAACAACACGAAGGCAGCTATTATATGATGGACCGCCGCCATTAAATTTTCTTATCACAATAAACATCTCTCCGCCGTTATAAAATATATGTCATCCCCGAGGGTCTCTGTCGGGGATCTCATCCGCTTTGTGTTTCTAAGGCTGAGATTCCCGATTATAAATTTCGGGAATGGGTCTAATAGAACTTTGTGTTGGTAACAGTATCTAATTTAGGGATTCAGACAGTAACTTTTTTATCAGTTTAATCCGTCTTTCTCTGATTAACCCCG
>CAJOLM010000096.1 GCA_905235355.1 uncultured Elusimicrobiales bacterium | reverse complement strand
TATTCGAACAATTTCATTGTTCGGCCTATATCTTCTTTTCCTTGCATCTCGATATATCGTCTTATTACCTTTTCATTTACTCCCACCATCGATGCAAGGTATCCATCCGACCAAATACCGTCCGTCCCGTAATAACATTTTTTAAGAAATGGAAATTTTTGTTTCAATTCCCTACTCAAATTACTCTTTAACAACTTTACCACACTACTCACACTATATTTCGGAGGAATTGAAACAAATAAGTGTACGTGGTCCTTATCGTGATTAAACTCCATTACTTCTATGTCTGGATGCATATCTTTAAAAATTTCCATTTGTATCTTAAAAAATGCATACACTCCGTCATTAAATATCTTTTTGCGGTATTTGGTCGGAAGGATAATATGATAGTTGCAGCAGTATATACTATGGCTTTGATGTTTGTAGTCCATGTCTATATGTTACAAAAAGAAGATATAGGCTTTTGCATTCATCCCCAGGCTCCCACCTGGGGTGTCCTGTAAGGTACTCAAAAACCCTGCTCATAAGAGCAGGGGTTTTTAGTGCGGAAAACTTACAGCAATTTAGACGCCATATCCGCCAGGCGGCTGCGTTCGGTCTTGGTAAATGTAATGTGACCGTAAGAGGGTTGCCCTTTTAAGCGGTCCACAATATACGTCAGCCCGTTGGATTCCACGTCCAAATACGGCGTATCAATTTGATACGGGTCGCCCGTGATAATAATCTTGGTGCCTTCGCCCGCGCGGGTCAAAATGGTTTTCATTTCGTGCGGGGTGAGGTTCTGCGCGTCGTCCACAATCATATATTGCCCCGGCAAGCTGCGGCCGCGCATGTGCGTAACAGAGGCAATTTCAATTTTGCCGCTGTCTAATAAATAGTGCGCTTTTTCCTCGCCTTCGTCCGGGTTTTTGCGGTCTGCCAGGAAGGCTAAGTTGTCATAAATCGCGCCCATCCACGCTTCCAATTTTTCTTCTTTTGTACCGGGCAGGAAACCCAAATCTTTTCCTACCGGCACAATGGAGCGGCACACCACCATACGGCGGTAGGCGTTTTCATCCATGGTGCGCTGCAAGCCCGTGGCTAATGTAATTAAGGTTTTTCCGGTGCCTGCCGTACCGACGAGCGTGACAATATCTAGGCTGTCATCAAGCAGCAGCTCCATGGCAAAGCGTTGCTCTTTGTTTAGCGGCTTAATGCCCCAGGCCACCGGCTCTTGGGCTGAAAGCGGCTTGAGCACCATTTGCCCGTTATTAGACACGCGGCCAATGGCCGATTGCTTGCCACCGCCCGCTGCTTTTAAAATTAAAAACTGGTTGGGGAAATAAGTCCCTTCCGGCAGGGTTAATTTTTTGTCGCGGTAGAACGCGTCAATTTCTTCCGGTGCCACTTCTATTTCCGCTACTCCGGTATATAGTTCGTCTAAATTGACTTTATCGGTGGTGTAATCTTGCGCTTGCAAGCCCAGGGCTTCTGCTTTCAGGCGCATATTGATGTCTTTAGTTACCACGATGACCGGGCTCTGGTTTTTCTTGTAAGAGCCTTCTTTTTTGCCCAGCGTGTAAGCGATATTTAAAATAGAATTGTCCGATTTATTGACGGAGAAGACTTGCGGCAGCGTGCCGGGTTTATCCAGTTCAATTTTCAGCGTGCCGCCACTGGGCAATTTGACGCCTTCGTTTAAGCGGCCTTTGACGCGCAGGCTGTCTAACTCGCGCGAGACCATGCGGGCGCTTTTACCGCGGCTGTCGCCCTCGCTTTTAAAAGTATCCAACTCCTCAATAACGACCATCGGGATTACAATATCGTTATCTTCAAAAGCGTAAATAGAATTTACATCATGCAACAAAACATTTGTGTCTAAGATAAAGGTTTTTTTCATGATTTTCACCTCGGGCCGCACCGGCAGCGGCAGATACCTATAGTATAAAGTTTAAACGCTATTTAATCAAGTGTTTTTTTATGTAGAGGTAGGCACGCGGGCTGATTAATTGGTATAACTATATATATGAAATATCTTTGCATCCACGGACATTTTTATCAACCCCCGCGCGAAAACGCCTGGCTGGAAGCTATAGAAGTGCAGGACAGTGCGGCTCCGGCACACGACTGGAACGAACGTATCACAGCGGAGTGTTACGCCCCGAACACACGCGCGCGTGTGTTAAACAGCAAAGGGGAACTTACCGATTTAATCAATAATTACGCGCATATCAGCTTTAACTTTGGCCCGACACTTTTGTCTTGGCTGGAGGAAAAAGCACCGCAAGTATATCGCGCCATTTTGGAAGCAGATAAACAAAGCCAGCAGCATTTTGGCGGACACGGCGCAGCAATTGCACAGGTGTATAATCACATGATTTTGCCGCTAGCCAATGCGCGTGATAAAGAAACGCAAGTAAAGTGGGGAATTTACGATTTTAAAACGCGCTTTGGACGTATGCCGGAAGCAATGTGGCTGTCGGAAACGGCATGCAATACAGACACGCTGGAAGTATTAGCCGCCCACGGCATGAAGTATGTCATTTTAGCACCGGGCCAATGTGCGCGCGTGCGCAAAATCGGCACGCAAGAGTGGATGGATATGTCTGGTGCCAAAGTGGACCCCAAGCGTGCGTACCAATGCAATTTGCCTTCCGGAAAACAGATTGCGCTGTTTTTTTACGACGGGCCGGTATCGCAAGGGATTGCGTTTTCGGACACCTTAAAAAGTGGCGAAAATTTAGCCAACCGCCTAATGGGTACGTATGCTGCGGGAGATGATACGCAGCTGGTGCATATTGCCACCGACGGGGAAACCTACGGTCATCATCAAAAATTTGCAGAAATGGCGCTGGCCTATTGCTTGAAATATGTGCGGGAACTGCCGGACGTAAATTTGACTATATATGGTGAGTTTTTGGAAAAATATCCGCCGCAATATGAAGCGCAGATTATTGAAAACACGTCGTGGAGTTGCTTTCACGGGGTGGAGCGTTGGCGCAGTAATTGCGGTTGCAATTCCGGGCGTGCCGGGTGGCACCAAAAGTGGCGCGCGCCGCTGCGCGCTGCGCTGGATTTTATCCGGGATGAAATGGCGCATATTTTTGATACCAAAGGGCGCGAGTATTTCAAAGACCCGTGGGCCGCGCGCAATGATTATATTGAGCTGATTTTAGACCGCAGTTTAGACGCGCAGCACCGATTTTTCTTGCGCCACGCCACCGAGACGGCCTGGCGGGACCGCGCGGGCGCGCTGATGCTGCTTGAAATGCAGCGTCACGCCATGTTGATGTACACCAGCTGCGGGTGGTTTTTTGACGAGATTAGCGGCATTGAAACCGTGCAAATTTTGCAATATGCTGCGCGCGCGCTGGAGCTGCACCGCCAAATTAGCGGGGCGGATTTAGAGCCGCAATTTGTGCGCATGTTAGCCAACGCGCCGAGTAATATCAAAGAATTAAAAAACGGCGCACAAGTGTATGAGCGGTATGTCAAACCCTCGGCCGTTTCCGTAGAAAAGGCCGCGCTGCAACTGGCACTGCAATATGGGTCTGAAGAAAAGTCCGCGCTGACGCAATTTTACTGCTACGAAGTGAAAAATTACTCCTGCAAAGATATGGAAAACGAGCAAGGTATCCTGCGTTATGGGCAGGTACATTTGAAAAACCGCATTACCTTGCAAGAGGACGATATCGCCTTTGCTGTGACCTATGAGCTAAAGATGCCGCGTTTAATGGGCGGCGCGTGCAAAGCTGCTGATATTAACACAAAGGAAACTTTTGCTACGCTGGAAAAAGCGGTGCAAGAAAACAGTATAGAGCGTTTGCAAACGGAAATTACCAAACGCTTTAAACAGGTCTATCCGTTTGGGGCTTTCTTTCGGGATTCGCAGCGGCAACTGGCCCGCAGCGTGCTGAAGGAAACGGAGCATCAAACGGTGGAGGAATTTGGCCGGATTTTTGCAGCGCAATATCCCGTGTTGCGCGGGCTGAAATACATTGGCGTGCCGCTGCCGGAAGCGTTGACTACAGTGGCTGATTACGTGCTGACGCAGGACTTGGAAACGGAGTTAAAACAACCGGAAATAGATATTAATGCCGTGGAAGAACTTTTGGAAGATGTGCGCAGTTTAGGGCTGCGGATTAATTTAGATAAAATTAATCCGGTGGTGCAGCGGCAGCTGCTGGCGTATGCGCGCGCATTTAAGCAAGCACCGGACGAAGCAGAGCCGGCAGTTAAACTAGTGGAGCTACTTAATTATGCAGATATTTTTGGCTTTGCGCCGGATTTAATTCCGGTGCAGCTGGAAGTATTTGCCGGGCTGAAAGAGCTGTCGGAAAGTAAACGCGCCAAAAGCATTATCAAAGCGCTGGCGCGCAAAATGAAAATCGCTTTATAAATAGGCGCGTAAATCTATCAAACAGGTCAGATTTTTCTGGCCTGTTTTTTCTCGTCGTAAAATGGCACGTGCAAAAAAGGCTGTTAGGGTTCAATACATATGAGACTGGATTGGTGTAAAAATTGGCAAGGGGATATAGGCAATCCGTGCTTGTCAATTAAGCTTCTATGGGGTCTG
>CAJOLM010000095.1 GCA_905235355.1 uncultured Elusimicrobiales bacterium | reverse complement strand
TGAACCCTAACAGCCCTATTTTGGCCCCTTTATTTCCCTTTTATAAACAATCAAAAAACGGCCCATGCGCCCATGCTGTAAATTTGCTAAAATAGATATAGAAGTCCCGTTCGTCTAGTGGTCTAGGACGCCGCCCTCTCAAGGCGGAGATCACGAGTTCGAATCTCGTACGGGACGTATTTTTTACCCGGCCTTGGTCGGGTTTTTTCATCTAACTCATTTTTTACCCGTCCTGCCGCTGCAAAATTTCATAAAATATATATAGGAATTAATAGGAGAATATATGGAGCTATCTGCACTTCAAACTTCGTTACTCTGTTTACTCATCGTGGCCGTACTTGTGCTGCCGCTGACTGTCCATAAGGTAGAAGAAAATTTGGAAGCTTTTTTGTTTGTATGTGGCACCATAGCTGTGACGGTAAGCCATGTATGGAGCGGGCATTTAATCGGGGCCGCTCTGACGGAACCTATTAAAATTACGCTGGCTGTCTTAATAGCCGGGCTTTTGTTTAAACGATTTGCTCGTGCCATTCAGTCGGGCACTCAAACTGCCGTTTTAAAACTGGGATTTAAATGCACCTTGGCTGCTATTGTGTTTATCTTAGGGCTGACCTCTAGCTTAATTACCGCTATTATTGCTGCACTGGTGCTAGCCGAAATTGTGCCGCTCTTGCCGCTGGACCGCAAGGGCCGTGTGCGGCTGGTGGTATATAGCTGCTATGCTATCGGCATGGGCGCGGTGCTAACCTCTATCGGCGAGCCGCTTGGAACTATTGTACTGGCTAAATTAAGAGGTGCGCCGCATTTTGCCGGATTTTGGTTTTTAGTGGATCACTTGGGCTGGTATGTGCTGGGCGGCGTAATTGCCATGGCAATACTGTCTATCCGCATCCCGCTGGTTGCCAATAATACCTCTGCTGATGAAACCGCGGGCGATCCTTCCGCACATTCCATTTCCGGAATTATAATCCGCGCTGCTAAAGTATATGCGTTTGTAATGGCACTGGTGCTGCTGGGCGACGGACTTAAACCGCTAGCCGAAATGACCATCACCAAGCTTTCTTCCGACGCGCTTTACTTTATTAATACCTTGTCTGCCATTTTGGATAATGCCACGCTGGCAGCCATTGAAATCACGCCGGACATTACGCTGCGCAATTTGGTATTCCTGCTGATCAGCTTAATCATTGCCGGCGGTATGCTAATTCCGGGAAATATCCCAAATATCATTTGTGCGTCCAAGCTTAAAATCACCAGCAAAGAGTGGGCCAAAGTAGCATTGCCCGTGGGCGCGGGATTATTAGTAGTGTATTTTGCGATATTACATATCGTCCTATAATTTATATAATGAAATAAATACTCATATAAGGAGAAAATATGAAAATTCATTCCTTTACCGTACAACCGAATTTGCCAGAAAACATTAAATTTTTAGAAGAATTGGCCAATGATATGTGGTTCTCGTGGAACTGGCCGGCCATTATGCTCTTTGTGCAGATTGATGCCAAATTGTGGTCTGACTCCCACCGCAACCCCAAATGGATGCTCGGCTGTGTGCCGCAAAAACGCCTGGAAGAACTGAGCAAAGATACCGCTTTTGTAGAACAAGTGAACAAAGTCAAAGACGCTTATTATAAATATAAAAACAATCCGCACACCTGGTATAAAGAGCACAAGCACGAACAGGGCGATATGCTGACTGCTTATTTCTCCATGGAGTACGGCATCAGCGAAGGCTTGCCCATTTATTCCGGCGGTTTGGGTATGTTAGCCGGGGACCATATTAAATCTGCCAGCGACCTGGGTATGCCTATTATCGGTATGGGTCTTTTCTATAAAAAAGGCTATGTGCAACAGCTGCTCAACCGCGAAGGTTGGCAAAATGAAAACTACCCGGACAATGACTGGGCGCACATGGCGGTAGAACGTGTATGCGGTCAAGACGGAAAAGAAATTACCGTGGACGTACAACTTGGATTTAATGAGACAGTCAAAGCCTCTGTTTGGCGCGTGGATGTGGGCCGCACACAACTCTATTTATTAGATACCAATTTGCAGGAAAACACCCCCGCCCAACGCTTGATTACCGAAAAATTATACGGCGGTGACCGCGAAAACCGCATCCGCCAGGAAGTAGTACTAGGTATCGGCGGTGTGAAGGCGCTGGCTGCTATGGGCCTGCACCCGACAGTGTATCACATTAACGAAGGCCACAGCGCGTTCCTGCTTATTCAGCGCATTATAGACATTATGCGTGAGCGCAAAATGAATTTTGCCCAAGCGCGTGAAATTGTGTGGGCCTCTTCTGTATTTACCACGCACACGCCGGTTATTGCTGGTAATGAACATTTTGACCCCGCGCTCGTGCGCAAATATATGGAATATTACGCACAGCAAATGGGCATTTCCTGGGATGATTTTTTGGGCCTCGGAAAAGAAAAAACCGATTCTGCTACCTTCTGTATGACGGTGCTCGCGCTGCGCTTAACCGCGTATGCCAACGGCGTGGCTAAATTGCATGGCGTTGTCAGCCGCGAAATGTGGCAAAATCTCTGGCCGCAGCTGCCCATTAACGAAGTACCTATCGGCAGCATTACCAATGGTATACACAGTTTGTCCTGGGGTTCGCACGAAATCAATGATTTGTATCACAAATATTTATCCAAGACCAATCAGTTAGATGAAATTGACCCGTCTGACCCGGAACCGTGGAAAAATATAAACAATATCCCTGACGAAGAATTGTGGAACGTGCATACGCAACGCAAAGCTAAACTCATCAATTTAGCACGCGCCCGCCTCAAACGCCAGCTCAAACGCCAGGGCTTTGACATGATGACCGTCAACAAAGCAAACCGCGTCTTAAAACCCGAAGTGCTGACGATTGGTTTTGCCCGCCGCTTTGCCACTTACAAACGCGCGACGCTGCTGTTTAAAGATTTGGACCGCTTGGATAAAATCGTCAACAACCCCATGCGCCCGGTGCAATTTGTATTTGCCGGTAAAGCACACCCGGCCGATACCATGGGTAAAGAATTTATCAAAACGATTTACACCTTGACCCAAAACGACCCGCGTTTTAAAAACAAAGTGGTCTTTATTGAAGACTACAATATGAACACCGCGCGCTACATGGTGCAAGGGGTAGATGTGTGGCTCAATAACCCGATCCGCCCCATGGAAGCCAGCGGTACCTCCGGCATGAAGGCGGCGCTAAACGGCGCGCTGGCCTTGTCCATTTTAGACGGCTGGTGGGACGAAGTAGGTCCGTGTGATTTTGGCTGGTCTATCGGCGGGGCCGAAAAGTACGGCTCGGACGCGGAACGTGACGCGGTGGAAGCGGAATCCTTGTATAATTTGCTAGAGCAAGAAATCGCTCCGGCCTATTACAATAAAAATGAAAAAGGGTTCTCTCCGACGTGGCTTGCACTGATGAAAAAATCCATTCAGTATATTGCGTCCTTCTTTAACACTAACCGCATGGTCAAAGAATATTATGAAGCCTTTTATGTTGGGGCGCATAATTATGGGCAACTCTTGGCGCAAAATGACACGGCTGCCCAAGTGGCTGCATGGCGCAAAAAAATTGCCGATAACTGGTACCGCGTCAGCGTAACAGATATCACGCCTGCTTTTGACAAAGCCATTTTGATGGGCGACAAAATTAACTTTAAAGCCAAAGTGTCTTTGGGCGACTTAGCACCGGAAGATATTCAGGTGGAACTGTACCTGGGTACACGCGGCACGCTGGGTGACATTGATAAAGAAAATGCCGTGGATATGACTTGCACCGGTAAAGACGGAGACGCATATATTTACGAGGTGCAAATCTCTCCGTTTAATAGCGGCCGCCAAGATTACGCGCTGCGCGTATTGCCCGCGTGTGACAAAGTGCCTCACGTCTTGACCCCGCTGTTTATCCGCTGGGAAGATTAAAGAGAATATGCTAAAAGCAGGCACCCTTTGTGTGCCTGTTTTTTATGCCTCTGAAACTTATGCTAAACATTGTACTCATTAATCCGGAAATCCCTTTTAATACCGGCAATATCGGTCGCTCTTGCGTGGCCACGGGCACGCGGCTGCACCTGGTAGGCAAGCTGGGTTTTAAAATTGCTTCTAAAGAAATACGCCGCAGCGGCCTGGATTATTGGCCGAATTTGGACTACAAACGTTACGAGACGTGGGAAGAATTTTTACAAATCAACCAACCCGCGCGCGAGCAATTATTTTTCCTGTCCACCAAAGGGAAAACAGCCTATGGACTTTCAAGACGGCAGCTTTTTGTGTTTCGGGGCGGAGTCTTGCGGACTACCCAAAGAGTTTTACGAACTTTACAAGGACCGCCTGTTTACCATTCCCATGACCGGTCCGGTACGCTCGCTCAATTTATCCTCGTCGGCAGCCATTACGCTCTTTGAAGCGCTGCGCCAAAACCGAAAAAATTATTTGAAATAAGTGATTTGAATAACAACCCTTCAATTCACAACCGCTTTGGATCGTTATTACATAAAACATCATCTCCGACCTTTGTACCCCAAAGTCTTTAAAAAAGTCAAATCCTATTTTTTCCGACGAAAAAACAACAAAAAATGCCTTTGCTTATGATAAAATAAGGATATATATGCTTAAAGAAATCTCTTTACTCGCGCCGGCTAAAATTAATTTATTTTTGGAAGTCACGGGCAAACGCCCCGATGGCTACCACGAGCTTGCTACGCTGTTTGCTAAAGTATCTCTTTTTGACCGTATTACCTTGCAAGCCGCTCCGGCAGACAAAGAGGATTTACATTTAGAAATTACCGGCCCGCTTGCACCCAATTTGCCCGCTGACGATAATAATTTGGTGCTGCGCGCCGTGCGTGCTTTTCAGACGCATTTTAATTTGCCGCTAAAAGCCCGCATACACCTGGAAAAACATATTCCCATGGGGGCAGGGCTCGGTGGCGGCTCCTCTGACGCGGGCACCGTACTGCGCATGTTGTGTAAATTATTTGATAAAAATCCGTTGGAACTCTTACCCTGCGCAGCCAAGCTGGGCGCAGATGTACCTTTGTTTTTATATCCGGATACTTTTTTAAAAGCAGAAGGCATTGGCGAGAAACTGACCCCCATCCCCGCAGGCAAAAATCTGCCATGGGTGGTGCTGGTGTATCCCGATACGGCTGTGCCCACCAAAGGGGTTTTTGCCCGGCTTACTTTGCCTAGCCCTGCCGATACCTTGACAACCCTTTCTAATTTAGGTAGACTAATACAGTACGTTACAGTAGGACAGCCTTCACAGAATTGGCAACCTTTGCTCTTTAACAGATTAGAAGAAGCTGTCTTACCATATGTTTGTTCCGTACGAGATGTAAAGCAAGACTTTTCAGCCCTTGGTTCCATTCCACTGATGTCCGGCTCCGGCTCTACCGTTTTTGCTTTAGCTACAGACCGGAAACACGCCGAGGATTTAGCAGGGAATATTAAAAAAAAGGGACGAAAAGTATTTGTTGTACAGTTCGGAGGAACAAAGGATGAAGATAACGGAAATTCGGATTCACTTGATGGGGGAAGAGCGCCTCAAAGCGTTTGCTAGTGTGACCTTTGATGATTGTTTTGTGGTGCGTAACATGAAGATTGTATCCGGAACCAAAGGCGTTTTCTTATGTATGCCCTCCCGCAAATTACCCGATGGCACCCATAAAGACATGGTTCACCCCATAAATCAAGAATTCCGACACTACTTAGAAGAAAATGTATTAAAAGCCTACGCCGACGAATTAGCTAAACATCCCGACACCCAAACGGCGCAACCGTCAGAAGAAGAAATCCAATCTTCTGATGAGCAGTAAAAAACAGTTTATTTCCGGATGGTGAAATGGTATCACTACTGGTTTTGGTCCAGTCATTCTAGGTTCGAGTCCTAGTCCGGAAACCAGCTTACAAACCCCTCGCAAGAGGGGCTTTTCTATGTCCGGCCACACACTCTTTCATATCATTAACCGGACAGCACGCAAACTGCTTTGCGTGCGTTAGGACCTTATCTGCCAGCCAGGCCAAAAGGCCCATCCCCTGTTTAGGTCCAAAGACCCTGGCGCGTGCGGTATCATACTTTTACAATATAAGTATCTAAAGAAAGGAGAATTGCATGAAAAATAATTTATTAAAAACGATCGCACTAGCCCTATCTTTTTCGCTACTTGGACAGTCTTTTGCATTGGCCCAAACCGTTGACGAACAGCACCCTTCCTTACAGGACGTGCAAGCACAAGCCAAACAAGACCGCAACGATTTGGCTAAAACCAAAAATAACAAAGCACTTTTAGCCGCTTTAGGCGGATATTCCGTATTATCTACCGCTGCGGTGGTCAAATTAGCCGTTGATAAAGCCCATCAAAAAACAGCTCAAAACAAACTTACGAACGAAATAAAAAAGTTCCAGCAAGAAAACGACCAATTATACAATGCTTATAGACAATTTGGTCACCAAACAAACTATCAAAAATACCAACTGGAAAAGAGCCAAGCAACCATTGCACAACAAGAACAAACGATTGCTGAGCTGAAACAATCGGCGCGCCGCGATAGCAAGAAAATAGAAGGGTTGACTATCTCCAGAGAAAAACAGATTGCAAAACGCACAGCCGCCGAGCAACAACTGGCAGCAGCTAAGAAACAGATGGTAGATTTGGAGCAAGTCTACGAACTTAGATTACAAACACTAGAAGACGCTTTGCGCCAGGCATATTCCTTTTTAGATAGAGCCACTTTTGAAAGTCTTGCCGTGGAAGCCAACTTAGATAAATATGCAGCTTTATTTGACAAAGAAATTTCTTCAGCAGAACGCACGGCCTTACGGGCAAGCTTGCCAGAAGAAGCTTGGTTTAAAGCTTTTTCAAAAGAGGAACAAAAAGACTTTTTGAAAGTCATTGATGAAATGATTCTGCATACAAAAAGTTCTATTTCCCGCGAAGGAGCCCTATTTATCTTCTCTCACCGCTTCAACCAACATTTCACCCCGCGCATAGGAGAATCTGCTCGCTACATGTTAGGGTTAGGGCGCCGCGCACTGACAAAAAGTGGGCTTTTTATCCTGGCAGCTGGTTTAGTTTTGCCTTCTATAATGGCTAATGCTCAGCCGGCAGGCAACTTAGCCATGGCAAACCGCATCAGTGGAAACTTTGAGTTATTTTTAGATGCCACGCCGGAACAACTCCAACAATGGAACGAAGATCCCGCTGTTTATGAAGCTTGCGTGCAAGGAGCTGCTGTATTGCATGCAGTAACCTTGTTAGATCCGCAAGAAAGACAAGAACTGGATGCTTTAGTACAACAACCCGCCAAAGTATCATCCAGATCGTTACATACCGTCAAAGCTCACTAAACATTTAAACACACAAAAGCCCCGGTAATCCGGGGCTTTTTTACATCTATAAATACTATTTGTTTTCCACACGCAAACGCGCAGACAAAGGCAAATACGTCTTTTCTTTATCCGCTCCCACGGCTTGACCAAATGGCATTTGCGCAATCAGCTGCCAAGTGGCCGGCAGGCGAAATTCTTTTTTTACACGCTCATCAATCAGCGGATTATAATGCTGCAAAGACGCGCCCACGCCCGCTTCCGCCAGTGCTGTCCAAACAGCAAATTGCAGCATACCGTTTGCTTGTTGTGCCCATACAGGGAAATTGTCCGCATACGTCGGAAATTTAGTCTGCAATTCATGGATAGCGGACGCATCATCTAAATACAAAATGCTGCCATAGGCCGCGGCAAAAGATGCGATTTTCTCCTCGGTCGGCGCAAATTTATCCGTGGGTACAATATCACGCAAGCTGCGCAGCACAATTTCCCATAGTTTTTTGTGCCGCTCCCCCAGCAGCAATACCACCCGCGCACTTTGCACATTAAAGGCAGACGGCGCTTGCATAATACAATCCGCCAAAATTTCTTGCAATTTTTCGTCAGAAATGGGTAAAGAATTAGTCAGCTGGTAGCGCGAGCGCCGCTTTTTCATTAGGTCTATAAAATTCATATTTCCTCCTTGCATATTCCGTATTATAAAAAAATCGGGCCGCCGGAGAAATGTGTTTTTTTGATTAGACGTTTGATTATGCTTGGAGCGCGCCTGCAAACTTGCTAAAATATATCCGACGCCCCCGTAACTCAATTGGATAGAGTAGCTCCGTCCTAAGGAGAAAGTTGCGAGTTCAACTCCCGCCGGGGGCATTTTCTACGCGTTAAAATACTAATTCCTGTTTACCATTTTCAGCTTTTTTACCCGTTAATATTTCACACCAGCGCTTTCCTGTAGCAGAACTTCCCCACCAACCGCATCTGATTTGATCACTCGCCCCTTGGCGAACTACAATATAGTAATTATACGAACCCCGACGATCACAAAAAGCCACAATAGTGCTGTCCGTTCCTAGAGAAGCGGCCGCACATTGAAAATATTTCGTAGCTTGTACAGATGCCGCATTGCCGCTTGTCTCGCCGTCACTACCCGGAATTTGGATATCTAAGTCATTTAAATCTTTAGTATATGTGCCGTTGGCCAAGTAATAACGCTGCTGTGCGTCCCTAATAGCCCGTGTAAGGACAATCCCTTCCGACGCGCGGGATTTTTCCACCGCTTTGGTATATTGCGGTAGTGCCACCGCAGCAAGTATGCCGATAATGAGTACGACGACAAGTAATTCAATAAGCGTAAAGGCTTGTTTCATGTTTTTTCTCCTGTTATTATTAAGTATGTGTCATCCTGAGGTGTCATTGCTCAGGATCTCCCTTGTTCCTGCCGTTTACTACAAAACGGAAACAGCTTAAAAAGCGGGAGATGCTGAATAACTACCTTTCAGCATGACATCTTTT
>CAJOLM010000094.1 GCA_905235355.1 uncultured Elusimicrobiales bacterium | reverse complement strand
GAAGAAATCTTTTACATGGCAAACGGGTCGTATAGTACCGATTTATCTTCTTTGGATATTCAGTTGTCCGGTGGAACACCCGATCCGGATCGGGCTACTACATATCGTTATAGTTGGGGAATTTGTTATTTGGATATTAAAGGCGGAGATACAAGAGCTAACCAAGTTGCCTGTGTTAGCGCTCAAATTGACATGGAATATCAACGAAGACTTCTTCATTCCGACCGGCCTAATGAAAGCATTTGTGTCGCAAAAAATACAGATTTATCGTCCCTGCAAAATCAAATTTGTAAAGCCGAAACCGGTAAAACCGGTAATGCCCATACGGACGATAATTATACAGCTTATACATATTAATTCAGCATATAAACGAAAAACCCCGCCTTTTCAGCGGGGTTTTCTCACACAACAAGCAGGCTGCGTATTATCCCGCCCTCTTTTTGCTTTCTACATAAAAATACCCCGCCTAAAGAGGGCCTTTTTATGCTACTATACTGTATATGTTTAAACGAATTCGCCCTGCCATCTATGCGCCTATTGATAATGCCTGCCTGCTCATTTTAGCAGGTACGGCCCTGACGTGGATTTTGATCTACGCCAAAACCGTGCTGATGCCTTTTGTTATCGCCGTGTTTTTTGCTATCGTCCTAAACACGTTAGCCGACTGGATGAAACGCAAATGGAATATGCCGCGCCTGTTGGGGATTATTTTAGGCATCTTGGCGTTTTTGGGCTTGGCGACTTTGTCTATTATCTTCGTATCCAGCTCTATTTCTTCCTTTGTGGAAGGCGCCAATATTTATGCTGAGCGCTTGGACGCCACGGTGGCTTGGTCTATTGAAACCGCCCAAAAATTAGGCTTTAAAGTTGATTCTGCCTTCCTTTCTGACATGCTGACCCGCCTGCCTTTGATTAATATGGCGCGCGGCATGGGCGGTTGGCTAATGTCCTTTGTATCTAACACGCTGCTGGTGTCGCTGTTTTTGATTTTCCTGTTTATGGGACGTTCCGCTACCGACGAAAAAACGCAGCTTGCCTCTTCCATTGAAAAACAAATTTCTTATTATCTGCTGGTTAAAATTTTTGTGTCGCTGCTGGCTGCCAGCGTGACGTGGATTATTCTTAAAATTACAGGTACGGAGCTGGCCGGTATGTTTGCGGTGCTAACCTTTGTGCTTAATTTTATCCCAAATATCGGGCCGTTTATTGCTACCACCTTGCCGATGCCGGTACTATTCTTGCAACACGGAATAGACTGGCATATTATTACGGCACTGCTGCTGCTAATCACGGCGCACTTTGTCATCGGAAATGTGCTGGAGACCAAGTGGCTCGGTAAAGGCATGGATTTAAATCCTATTATCGTGATTGCTTCTTTAATCTTTTGGGCGCTCGTGTGGGGGGTGTTTGGCGCGCTGTTGGCCGTACCGCTTACGTCTATTATCAAAATGATTTTGGAGCGCAGCGAGCCCACCAAGCCCTTTGCAGATTTACTGGCAGGCCGTTTGCCTTTTAAATAAATATGAAAACAATCTCTCCGTGGTTTTATATTCCTTCCACTTATTTTTTGGAAGGGCTGCCCTACATCATTATTAATACGGTCTCCGTCGTATTATATGCCGATTTGGGCTATACTAATGACCAAATTGCTTTTTGGACAGGCTGGCTGTATTTGCCTTGGATTTTAAAAATGTTTTGGAGTCCGGTGGTGGACGGACACAGTACCAAACGCCGCTGGCTGCTAACTGCGCAAACCGTTATGGCAGCGGTATTTCTGCTGCTGGCTGCGTGCAACGGGCTCAATGCCTTTACACACGCGCAAGCGGCAAATAACCTAAACTTTTTTGTCCTTTCTCTTTTTGGACTCTTGTCTGGAGCATTTGTTTCCGCCACATTAGATATTGCTACAGACGGATATTATTTGCTCGCACTCACCGCACCACAGCAGGGATATTTTGTGGGCATACGTACCATTTTTTACCGGCTGGCTATGATACTGGGCAGCGGGCTTTTAGTTTCCGCTACCGGCGCGCTGGCTAATCACTTGCCTAAATATCAAAACTGGACGCTAATGTTTATCTTTTTAGCTGTTTTGTTTTTAGCCGGAGCTGTGTGGCACCGCTTCATTTTGCCCGTTCCGCCGTCTGACCAACCCGCGCGCGCAGCCAATAAAAGCGTGTGGGCAGATGCGTTTAAAACTTATTTCACGCAAAAAAATATTCTTTATATTTTGCTTTTTATTCTCTTGTACCGCTTTGGCGAAGCGTTGCTTGAAAAAATGGTACCGCTGTTTTTAATCAAGCCTACTGCCGAAGGTGCGCTGGGCCTGACCATGCAGCAGTATGGCCTTATCAAAGGCACGCTGGGCCTCGGTGCCATTATCGCGGGCAATTTAGCAGGCGGTTGGCTGCTGGGCAAATTCGGATTTAAAAAATGTATTTGGCCGTTTGCGCTGGCTCTCGTGCTGCCCAATTTTTTCTATGTATATTTAGCTACTGTCAAGCCGGGGCTGCCTGTAGTCGCTGCGCTGATTACGCTTGAAAATTTTGGATACGGGCTTGCCATGATGGCGCTGACGGTATTTATTATGTATGTATCGCGCGGGGCGTATAAAACCTCGCACTATGCTATTTCCACGGGCATTATGGCACTGGGGATGATGGTCCCGTCTATGCTTTCGGGCAAACTACAGCTGATGCTTGGCTATGAGCTGTTTTTTTGGACGACCGCTTTTATTAGTTTAATTACTTTTGCTATTGTTCCGCTGACGGCGCATATTGACGCCATTGACGAAGCAGAACAGGCTTTTAAACAACAAATATGAAAAAAAAGGCCCTTATTCCCACCGAAACAGTTAATCCGCGCACCCGCCGTTTGGGTAGCGCCACCGCCGCACAAATGGCGCGCATGATTAATGCAGAAGATTTTGTCGCCGCGCGCGCAGTTAAGAAGGCAGCTCCTGCCATTTCCCGCGCTATAGAACTGGCTGCCAAAACATATTTGGCCGGGCATAAAATTATTTTTATCGGTGCCGGCACCAGCGGACGGCTGGGCATTTTGGAAGCAGTAGAGTGCTCTCCCACTTTTGGGGTGAAACCGGGGGAAATTATCGGCATTTTGGCAGGCGGCAACAGCGCTATGTTTCACTCCAAAGAAGGGGCCGAAGATGACGCTGTGCAAGGCGCTAAAGACGTGCTTGCAAAAGCCAGTGCCGCAGATTTTGTTATCGGCCTAACCGCTAGCGGCATTACCCCTTATGTACTGGGCGCGTTAAAAGCAGCGCAAAAAGCACGCTGCTGCACCGCGCTCGTTGCCTGCAACGGGCAGGCCGACACCACTCACGCGGATATTTTTATTTTTCTACCAACGGGGCCGGAAGCTTTAAACGGCTCTACGCGCATGAAGGCCGGCACCGCTACCAAAATGGCTTTAAATGCCATTACCACCGGAGCGATGGCGCGCGCCGGAAAAGTGTATGGCAATTTAATGGTGGACGTACGCCCGACTAATAAAAAGCTGGTCCGCCGCGCTATTCGCTTAATTTGTACTGTATCGGGTGCGGATGAAAAAACCGCCGAAAAGCTGCTTAAAACATCTGGACAAAATGCCAAAACCGCTATTGTGATGCACGCCAAACAATGCACGCGCGCGCAAGCAGAAAAGCTGCTTAAAAAACACGGCGGATTTTTGCAGGAGACTTTGCGTGCCAAATAAAAATATCGCCCTTGGGCTCATGAGCGGCACCAGTTGCGACGGACTGACCATTTGCGCCGTGCAAATTAAGCCCTTTGCCGTGCTGCATTTTAAAAATTATATTTATCCGGCAGCTTTGCAAAAGCGGCTGCTAAACGCCCGGCACTTGCGCGCGCCGCAGCTGTCTATGCTGCACGTTGAACTGGGCAAATACTATGCGCAAAAAACAAAACAATTTTTAAAAACTTTTTCTCTTTCTCCGGCGCATTTGTACGGTGTGGGAATGCACGGGCAAACAGTTTATCACGGCCCGCAGGACTGCGTACCCAACACGCTGCAGCTGGCTGATCCGTCCTTTTTGGCAACGGAACTGAAGTGCCCGGTGGTGAGCAATTTCCGTGAAAAAGACATGGCACTTGGCGGGCAGGGTGCGCCGCTTATTCCATTTTTTGATGAATTTATTTTTGGCAAGGCAGCCCCAAAAATCTTGCTTAATTTAGGTGGGATAGCCAACTTATCTATCGTCGGGAAAAACATTAAAACGTATGGATTTGATTGCGGCCCCGCTAATACGCTGATGGACCTTGCTTGCGCAAAATTTTTGCACGTGCCTTATGACAAAAACGGCGCGCATGCCGCGCACGCAGTGCCGGATAAAGCACTAGTAGCTAAACTACTGAAGCAGAAATTTTTTACCCAAAAGCCGCCGAAAAGTTTAGATAAAAATGATTTTGGCCCGGCTTATTTGCAAAAATATTTTGGGCAATTTAACGCCTCACGCACGCACGATTTACTGGCTACGCTAAATTATTTTACGGCAGCTGCCGTCGCACAAGCGGTGCAGCGTTTTGTGCCTAAAACCGCGCAGCGGGAAATCATTGTTTCCGGCGGCGGCGCGTTTAACCGCACCTTACTGCAAAACCTGCGCGCGCTGACCGGATTGCCTGTGTATACGTCGGAA
>CAJOLM010000093.1 GCA_905235355.1 uncultured Elusimicrobiales bacterium | reverse complement strand
CCGGCGGTCACCAGCAAATTTGCTCCGACGGAAGAAGTGCTAAAAGCGTGCGAAGAATATGGCCGCGCTATAGGCCAAAAACTCTTGGAGAAATAATGACTTCGCAAGACCTGACAGACGCGTTGTCTTTTGTCACATACGGGCTGTATATTGTCACGTCGTCACACGGCGGTAAGGACGGCGGCCTGATTGTAAACACGGTCTTTCAGGTCACCGCAGACCCGGCGCGCGTGGCTATTTCCGTCAACAAAGAAAGCCTGACACACGATATAATTGAAAAAAGCAAACGCTTTGCTGCACTGCCGCTGGAGCAGCAGACGGACTTGCCTTTTATCGGGCGTTTTGGTTTTCGCACGGGGCGCAATTTTGATAAATTTGCCGGACTTGATTTGCAGCGCGGCGCATTAGATGTGCCGCTAGTGCTGGAGCACACGCTTAGTTTTGTAGAAGTGGAAGTGGAGCAAATATTAGACGTGGGCACACACACGCTGTTTATCGGCCCTGTCAAAAATGCAGCTAAATTAAAAGACGGCACGCCGCTAACCTATGAGTATTACCATACGGTTATTAAAGGCAAAACACCCAAAGGCGCGACGCACAGTTGATTTATTTTAATAGGGAGGTAGTTGTATGAAATATGTATGTGAAATTTGTGGTTTTGTATATGATCCTGCGGTGGGCGACCCGGACCATGGCATCCCGGCCGGAACGAAATGGGAAGATATTCCCGCCGATTGGGTATGCCCGGTATGCGGCGTAGGCAAGGACCAATTCAAACCCGCAGAGTAATATTTGTTACACAAACAGTAGGCTATATCGGCACAGATATAGCCTATTTTTTTGTTATTAAATAATACTCATCACCAATATCTCTTGTTCCAAAAGTTTTACAAATCCTCACGCCGGACGCGTCTGCTTGAGGAGCCAAACACCAATGTTTTCCTTCGCTGTTTACAGCCATCTCTTCTATTGTTCTTATTCTGTTTTTCATTACAAACCAAAAACGATAATAGAAATCAGTATTTTTAGGGGTTGCAAAACAGCTTTCCGCTTCACACCGATAAGTAAAAAATTTCGTTTCTGTAGGGATTGTTACGTCTAAATTAGAAAAGTCAGCCGTGTAGGTATTATTGGCTAAATAATATCTTTCTTGCGCTTCGGTCAGCGCGGTAAGTAAGACAATTGCTTCTGCGGCGCGGGATTTTTCTACAGCGAGGCGGTATTGCGGCAGCGCAATCGCGGCAAGTATGCCGATAATAAGTACGACGACAAGCAACTCTATTAATGTAAATGCTTTTTTCATAAGTTCTCCTATTTGAATAATATTCTCCTTTTTAAGGCATACTATATTTTGTTTTTTTTTTTTGGTTTGTCAAGCGCTTTTTTATTTTTAAAATCCCTTATTTTTGTTGTTTTGCTATAATAATACCATGAAGATTTTATACGTCTGTACTACGACGGATCGCGGCGGCGCGGAAATGGCGCTGCGGCGTTTGGCGCAAGCTGCGCAGGCAGAAGGGCACACGGTCAAAATTATTTCTGTTAAACCTGTGGGTGTCGTCGGGCAGCAATTAAAACAAGACGGTTTTGAAGTGTTAAGTTTAGATGTGCGCGGCAAGTACAGCCCGGTGCAATTTGCCGGTGCGCTGGCGCGGCTGGTGGACGAAATAGAACGCTTTTCGCCCGACGTGGTACATGCGTTTTTATACCGCGCCATAGAGCTCTCGCGCCTGGCCAAGCGGCGCGTGAGATTTCATTTAATTACGACGCCGCATTATGATTTGTCCAAGCGGAATTTTCTGCTGCGCTTGTGGGACCGCGCACTCAAAGATGCCGACGATATCAGCTGCGCAGAATCGCAAACGACGGCGGATTATTTAAAGAAAAAACAAAAATACGCAGACGAAAAATTGCAGCTAATATGCAACGGCGTAGATACGGATTTTTTCGCTCCGAACGCGCGCGTACGGGATGAGGAACGCAGCCGCCTGGGTTTTTCGTCTGAAAATACAGTATTTTGTTGTGTGGCGCGTTTATCAAAAGAAAAAAATCAAGCCACGCTGCTGCGCGCTTTTGCCGCCGTGTATGCCAAAAATCCGCACACGCGGTTGTTGTTCGTGGGCGGCGGGCCGGAAAAAGAGGCTTTACAGCAGCTCACGACGGAGCTGGGGCTTGAAAAAAGCGTTCTTTTTACAGGGGATGTAAGTGATGTGAGGGCGTTTTTGTTAGCAAGTGACGCGTTTGTGTTGGTTTCTTTAGAAGAAAGCTTGCCTTTGTCTTTATTAGAGGCTTGTTCGTGTGGGCTGCCTAGTATTGTTAGCAAAGTAGGCGATATGCCCCGCGCGGTGCTGCATGGCAAGACCGGATTTGTGTGTAATGGGCAGGACCCTATCATTATTAGCGCGCTGATGGACCAGTTTTTGGCTGACCCTGTAAACCGAAAACAGATGGGTTCGGATGCCAGGGTCCATATAAAAACGCAATATGGGGCAAAAGAGAAAATTTACCTTAAAATATATACAAAATTTTGTTAGTTTTCACGTGAAAACCGGGAGAAGGTATGGAACAGAGATTATTTATAGCAGCTTGTGTGATGTATGTTTTTTCATGGATTAGCAAACGCTTGTTTCGCAAAAATAAATTAGATGCCGGAAATAGATTTGGCATTTGGAACAGCATTTTCCTTTTTTTATTTTTAGGCTGTATTTATGTAATAGGCAGCTTTGTACAACAAAGCGCTTCCTCTAATCCCATTTTAGAAAATAGCTCTAATGCCAAAACAATAGTGGCGTGGCTATTGATTGCGGGGCTGTCTGTAATGGGTTTCTTTTATGCGCGCAAGAAACAGGCGGAGCGGCGCGAAAAGATTATCAAGACCAATTTGGATTGGGCCAATACTATTTATTTTGCCGGATTTGTGGCATCTATTGTGATGTTTTTCTTTGTGCAAGCCTTCAAAATTCCGTCCGCCTCTATGTATAATACCTTGGAAATTGGTGATCATTTGTTTGTTAATAAAGCAGTATATGGTTTCCGCATCCCGCTGACAAATATCCGTTTCGGACAATTTAAACCCATACAAAAGGGAGATATAATTGTTTTTTTATTTCCTGCTAATGATAAAACACAAATAAACTGTGGCGGTGATTCACAATACGGGCGCGATTATGTCAAACGTGTAGTTGGTTTGCCCGGAGATAAAGTAGAAGTCAGAAATGGGGATTTGTATATTAATGATGTCAAAGAGCCCTTACACGGTTATGAACTCTTTCGTGCTAAAAGCCGCTTTGCTCCCGTCATTACACTAGACGAGTCTAAAAAAGAAGATGAAAATCTTATTTATGTAAATCCGACGGTTTATCAAGCATTATGGGAAGGAAGAAAAATAGAAGAGGCTTTTGGCCCTTTATCTATCCGGGATAATTTCGGACCGGTAGTAGTGCCGGAAGGCCAATATTTTGCCATGGGCGATAACCGTGACGAGTCTTGTGATTCCCGCTATTGGGGTCCTGTGCCGCGCGAAAATATAAAAGGCACCGCCTGGTTTATCCATTGGCCGCTTAAGCGCATAGGCTTAATAAAATAAGGCTCCTCTATTGGGGAGCTGTGCGTTCTTGTCCACAATATACACAGGGTTTATCCACTAAGTGCCCGGCAGTTTTCACGTGAAA
The DNA here is from genome assembly GCA_905235355.1 of uncultured Elusimicrobiales bacterium. GTDB lineage: Bacteria > Elusimicrobiota > Elusimicrobia > Elusimicrobiales > Elusimicrobiaceae > Avelusimicrobium. Next base: position 2,481 of record CAJOLM010000093.1, on the reverse strand, counting down.
ACTGACCGCGCCCAAACCCACATTTATCCGTTTTTGTTTTCACGTGAAAAAAATACTTGCTTTTGTGTGTGATATTTGCTTTAATACTATTAGGAGGACTTATGGGTGAAATTATAGCAATAGCAAATCAAAAAGGCGGTGTGGGAAAAACTACCACCGCTATCAACCTGGCTTATGCCTTGGCTTATTTAGATCAAGAAGTATTGTTGGTGGATTTTGACCCGCAAGGAAATGCCGGCTCCGGGCTGGGCATTGTACTGGCGGACGGGGAAAAATCCGTATATCATTTGATTACCAAAAATGCAAAATTTGAAGAAGTCGTGCGGCAGACCTCTAATGATATGTTAGATGTCATCCCCACCTGCAAACATTTAGCCGGAGCGGAAGTGGAGCTGGTCAATGTGCGCGGGCGCGAAAATATGCTCAAACAAGTATTAGAGCCGCTGCGCAATATGTACCGCTATATCATTATAGATTCTCCTCCTTCTTTAGGGCTGCTCACCCTCAATGCACTTATGGCGGCTGATAGCGTAATTACTCCCGTACAGTGCGAGTTTTACGCTATGGAAGGTCTGGCGCACTTTATGGCAACTGTTTCCAAAATCAGACAATTTTTAAATAATAATTTAAAAGTGGACGGCGGTATCTTAACCATGTACGATTCCCGCATGAATTTGTCCAAACAAGTGCTGGAAGAAGTAAGCCGCTTTTATGGCGATAAAGTGTATAAAACGCCTATCCCGCGCAATATACGTCTGGCCGAAGCACCGAGCTTCGGGCAGTCCATTTTTGACTATGACCCGGCGTGCCGCGGTGCGCGGGCTTATATACAGCTAGCCATTGAATTTATGGCGCGGCGCGGGGTGAACGTGGCAGAATTTGAAGGGGCAGATCCGTCTAATGCGGGTGCCTATAATTATGATTTCGGAGGATAAAATTTATGGCTAGACAAGCTTTAGGAAAAGGTTTAGATGCTTTACTTAAATCCACACAAGAGGTGGTAGATCCGGCGGCTTTTGCCGTGCCGGGTGGCTCCGACGGAGCTATCGTCGAGAAAATTGCTTTAACTAAAATTATTCCCAACCGCTACCAGCCGCGCCGCATTTTTGACGAGGAAAAACTGCAAGAATTGGCGGCCTCTATTAAAGAGCACGGCCTGACGCAGCCCATTGTGGTGGTGTATGATGCGGGGCTGGATAAATATGAAATCGTCGTCGGGGAGCGCCGCTTTCGCGCCAGCCAACTGGCGGGGCTGACGGAAATTGAAGCCATTGTGCACAAGGCACTGTCTAATCAGCAAATGTGCGCGCTGGCCTTGATTGAAAATATTCAGCGGGAAGATTTAAACCCGATTGAAACGGCACTCGGGTACCGCAATTTGATGAGCCAGTTTGAAATTTCTCAGACGGATTTAGCCAAATATTGCGGCAAATCCAAAGCGGCGGTGTCTAATGCGTTGCGCCTGCTAGAGCTGCCCGAGCATATGCAAGAAGCGTTGCAAGACGGCACGATTAGCGAAGGGCATGGCCGCGCGCTGTTAATGTTACCGGACGCGTCCAAGCGGGAGATTTTATTTAGCCGCATGAAAAAGACTAAAATGTCCGTGCGCCAGGCGGAAGATGCCGCGCGTGCGCTGGTGGCTCCAGCAGCACAAAAACTGCCAAAACCGCCCGAGGTGGTGTCTTTTGAGCAAGACCTGCAAGCTGCGCTGGGCACCAAGGTAGAAGTGCGCTATGGGCGGAAAATGTCCAAAGGGGTGCTGATTATTCAGTACCACACGCTGGAAGAGCTGGACAATTTAGCCAGCCGCCTGAAAACAAAGTTGTTGTAAAGGTATTTCTACACATAAAAACCCCGGGCATATACCCGGGGTTTTTGTCGGAAGAGCCTATTTAATTGGTGGTATAACCCATCGCGGCAAAATCAGGCTTTAAATTGGCTTTTGCATCCGCTGTTTGATAATAAGTTTTTACCCAATCAGAATCAGTGCTGGATTTTTTCCAGGACGCAGAATATCCGCAACCATTATCACAATAATAGCCAGGGCGACCGTTTGCCCGTCTGAAAGCATAAATCTGGTACTCTCCACTCTCATAGTATGTTATATAACAGAAACTGTAATCTTTTTCACAGTATTGGTGAGGGGGACCACTGGTTCCTGGAAAAGTTATATTCAAATCTTCAGTCATGTAGTAATAAGCGGAAGAATCACCAAATCCGTTTGCCAACATATATTCGTCAAGAGTAATTTGAAAGGATCGTACTCTTGTTAACATTTGTACCATTTTTGCTTTTTCCACGGCCTTTTGATATTGCGGCAGGGCAATAGCGGATAAAATGCCGATAATTAAAACAACGACCAACAGTTCAATAAGTGTAAAGGCGTGATGCCACCCCCGAGGGTTGGTATCGGGGGTCTCATCCGCTTTTTTAAGGTTGAGATTCCCGATTACAGATTTCGGGAATGACATATTTTTTATA
>CAJOLM010000092.1 GCA_905235355.1 uncultured Elusimicrobiales bacterium | reverse complement strand
AAAACAAACTGTGTAAAAACGAAACAGGAAATCAAACCCCCGGCGAAACAGGGGATACTTATCTGCGCTGGTATTATTAATTGTCAGTAAAAATACCCCGCCGTTATAAATAAAAAGTCATCCTCTTTAAAAAAACTTAAAAGTAACAAGATAGATACCTCTTTATACTTCCCGGGCCAATGTGTAGGCTATTACTTTTTTGGCACCGGCGGCTTTGAGTGCTTGCGCGCAGCCTTCTAACGTGGCTCCAGTAGTGGCTACATCATCAATGAGCAGCACCTCTTTTCCCTGGATATTTTCCGGTCGTACACAAGTGAAAGCACCGCTCATATTTTGCAGACGGCCTTCGCGGCCAAATTGCGTTTGGCTGGGCGTGTTACGGCTGCGGATTAGACTGCTTTCATCTACAGGCAGGTTAAATTTTTTCCCTAATGCCCGCGCCAACAACGCTGACTGATTATATCCGCGCTGTTTATATTTCTTGGGATGCAGCGGCACGGGAACTAATACTTCCGCATCGGCCAGATCCGGATAAGCGGCCCATTGTTTTTTCATCAGGTTGGCTAAATACTCCGTCCAATGCGTTTGCCCACTATATTTCCAGGCGTGTATGGCCCCGCGCACTTGCGGGCCAAATACTACTGCTGAGCGAATAATTTTACATTTAAACTCACGGGCCTTTGTGCCGCGGCATTGATAACAATGCGCCCCGCCGTCCGGCAGAGGCTTGCCACAACGCAAACAATAAGAATGCCCCACGCCTTTCACTTGTCCGGCGCAATCCACGCACAAAGGGTCCTGTGTTTGCGCAGACAAATCCCGCTTACAAGCGCAACACGTATTAGGCAGCAGCACGTGCAAAAAATACTGCCACCCGCGGCGCAACCCTTTAAAATTGAAGGGTAAGGTTGGCCGCCAGGCTATAGGCAATGTAATCTTCGGTTTCCACATAATCATGATTAAGAAACGTGATCCCTCCCGCCACATTGAAGCGTAAGTTTTGCGACAGTTCATAATCTAGCGAGGACGTAATATCTATAGATTGGTAATTCTCTTTTACTTCTACCGGAGAGCTTTTATCTTTATAAGAAAGTACTGTGTTCCAAATCACGCGGTTAGTAGCATTATACATACGGTTGATAAAAGGTAGTTTAATCCCGCGCGGTAAATTAAAGTCCAAGCGCACCGCCAAGCTGGGGGTCACCGCCTTGCTGCTTTCGCTCAACTGGCCATTGACCACTTCTTTATCGTACGTGCTGTATAAAATTTTAGGAGTAAAACGCCAATTACCCAAATAGAAAGAAGTCTGCGCGGAAAATTCTTGCCCTTCTATGTGCTCTAAACTTTGGCCCGCCCGCAAATCCTCTTGGCTGGAAGTTTGTTTATCATAAATCAGCACCGTGTCAAACATATTAAATAACAGGAAACGCAAATCACCGCCATATTTATATTGAGTCCCTTTGTTGCTATCCACGGTTAAATTTTCTACTGCACTATAACGTAATTTAAGATTGGTCGCACTAATCCAGCGGCCGGCTTGTACAAATTTTTCCAAATCAGAAATAGAAAATACCATATCCGGCAATGTCCGGCTGCGCACCTCTGATTCTGTGCCGGTTTGATTATTTTGCTGTATACTTTGCGTAAAGTTATTGATTAAGGAAATAGTTTTCAACGGGGCGGCACGACCGGTTAATTCATACGCCCCCAGCGGAGTCCAGCGTTGGGAAGAAGTGAAAGTATCGCGCAGCACCATTGTTTGACGGCTAGAGTAATCCCCAGTACCTTTAAGCGAGGAACGAATCCATAATTTATCTTTTGCATTAAATCCTTCATCCACATTGTACCAGGAGTCCGCATCTTGCAGACGATAACTGGACGAAACAATAAAAGTTTTCAACAATTTACTACTCGGCACAATTTCATTTCCGCTTAAAGTGAGCGAGACCCCTCCGTCAGCACTGCGGTTTAAACTCTTAATTTCCCCCACATCAAATTCTTTGCTCTCCACCACTCCGTTGTGCAACGCCGTGACTGTTTTGGCAGTTAAATTATTCGTTTCCATAGTAGAAATATTGTAGCTGACAGACGGTGCTAACCACTTGGCCATACGCCATGTACTGTTAAATCCGGCACTTTGATTCATCCCTTTGGGATAACGGTGGCTATCTGAGGAACTGGTATGATGTTTAACACGTTCTTCTTTACTTTGACTTAAACTGTAGCTTGGAGCAATATTGAAATTTTTGTGCGGCTCATAAGTAAGCTTAAAATTCATACGCTGCGTATCTTCGTCTGTGTTGTAATAATTTTCAGAAGCCAGATGCTGCGCGCGCGCATAATCAATGGTGGTATTAGTATATGAATATCCGGCTTGTACATTTTTTAACGCTTTACCAGTTGTGTGCGATACAGTCACTGCATAAGTTTGCGCCTTATCTTTACGTTTCATCAAATCGTAATCCACTTGGTCCAAGGCATACTCTACACCTACCCGCGGTAAATTATCTTTGATAAAGTCCCCGCGCACCCGCGCCTGGTCACGTTCTACAGAGCCTTTATCCAAAGAGCTAATGGTATTGTAACTGGTGCTGTCTGTAACATTCGGCGTTACCGTTTTCGTGCGGTTGAAGGTGGCTTCCATAGGAAAGTGCTTAATGCGGTTTACTTTGAGGAAATATTCCTGCTCGGTAACTTCCTGATTTTTAGCTACGGTTAACGGTGTTTCAAAATTACTGTCCATATACTTATACTTCGCTCCGGCACTACCCCAACCATCTACCCGCACCGCACCGTCTACTTTATAGGCTTCCCCGCGGGTGGTGACCGCTTCAGCCAAGTGAATTACATTGAGCCATACCGCCCCGCTTCCCCCCGTGCCGATATAAGCGGCAGGATCTTCCGGATTGGTAATAGCCGGATCGGTTGTCACTTCAACGCCCGCCATAATCATACTGACCTTTTTGAAATTCATAATTCCGTTTTCTGCGCGCACCGGCATAACCCGCACGCCATACGAGGGATCAGAGGCGTTTTCAAATACGTCTGCTATATCGTCCCCATCTTTATCCTTCATTTTGACGGAAATTAAGCGCCAACCATTAAAATCAAGCGGTACGATAATCTTGTCATAGTTAGCATCTGTACCCACTTTAATGAAAAATTCACTGCCCGTATTGCTGCTAGTGCTATGCAGGAGGAAGCGGAACTCTTTGTGCTGGCTAAAATCCATGGTGCTAAAGTTGCGGTTGGCATATAGTGTATCTTTATCGGTAGCGGTAACCGTATAGGTTAAATTGAGGGCTTGGTCTCTTATGTTTGTGGTATCATAATGGTCTTTATAATTAGAAACAGAGCCATACAAGTAGTTAAATACGCGCAGACCGTCACCACTGTTGGGAGCAAAAATAGGCTGATACCCGGTGTTATCCACGTTATTAATCCCCGCAACGGATAATTTATCCGGATCTTGTGTATTGGGATTCCATGACGTGCCGGACAAGCCCACATTGGCGATTTTGACTGTACCTTTTAATTTTCCGGCAGCTTTCATTTCAGGTGTTAATTTAAGCGTAATACGCAAGTGCCGCACCGCCGTCCAGTTGCTCTTATCCGTAATACGCAACGGAGTAGTAAAAGTTTTCCAGCCGTCATAATTTAAAGTGCTACCGGGCAAGCCTTCAATGCTTAACCCATTGTAACCGAAATGCCCGCCGACGCTGAATTCTTCTACGTCATATTTACCATTTTTGTTTAAATCCTGGCTGTCAATACGGCCATTGGGCTGACTTTGCGGATTATATCTATTGTTTACAAATGGGTTAAAACGCTGCAATGTTCCGTCCGGATTAGCAAACCACCAGCCCACATCTTCATTGGGGGCCAGAGTAGATAAACAGCGCACATCTTCCGTTTTTGGTGCGGGTGTATAAGGGCTGCAAGAAGTATACATACCATATCCGCCAGGTACCAGCCCGCTAGGTACAGAAGATGGATTGACATCATCTGAAAGTTCGCTAATATTACCAAATGTAATATCTATTTGCGGAGCAGCTGTGCCTACACCTTCCCCTAGCATAGTTAATTCAAAAGAGGTTTTTTCCGATAAGTCCACCCCGCTGGTACTGAGTGGATAGACAAGTGAAATTTCATCATGGTCTGCATATGTGCCACTGGCTACTTTACTAAAGTCATAATCAATTACGAGTACTTGCTGTTTCTCGTTATATGAGCCCGTGGCATTGGGATTAATTTCCAAAGATGGCAGATCTTGCGTGTCCCAGTGTATAGAATCTAAGAAAGCGGGCTTGTCATTGGGGTTGGCGGCAATCGTCCAGTCATAAAACACCATACTGCCGCCGGTAGTAACAGTAGCTTCGTTCATGCTGTCAATCATGGCATAACCGAAAGCATTTTCCTTCTTCTCGCTTTTGGCAATTTCCGCTCCGAAATCCACCGCCACATCTTGGGAAAGCTTCACATCTTTAGCCGTTACATCCGCCCCATAAACGAGCAAATCTTTTCCATAATTGCCAATTTGCGGCACTGTATCAGGCACGTCACCGCTTTCTTTTAATACCGTCGTACCTAAGCGGATTTTATCAAATATTTTATAGTCTAAACGTCCGCCCATAATAGAGTTATTGGAACTAGAACCGTCGGTCGTATCATACGTAATATCAATGACGGAACTTTCTGTAATTGTGTCCCCTTTATAAAATGTGATGTATCCTGATGTATAGTCAATATAGTAATCGTTATTGCGCTGCAAAAGCTTGCCATTTAATTTGACCGA
>CAJOLM010000091.1 GCA_905235355.1 uncultured Elusimicrobiales bacterium | reverse complement strand
ATATGATGGACTTATTTTAAGAGGATAAAAAGAGATTGTCTTAAATTGTTTCGGAAAACGTCGTCGGAATAGTCTCATATGTATTGAACCCTAACAGCCTTATTTTTGACCGCGTAACACGCCCTCTTTTTCCCTACAAAAAACAACTAATTAATTTTACCGCTTGCCTCATAAGCCCCCAGCCATTATACTAGTACGACCTAATGCAAAAGGAGGAATTATGATGCAACTGGTAAAACTGGTCTTTTGGGTGCTGCTGTGTCAAATCCCGGCGTGGATTGGTATGAACATTGTGCAGCACAATATGGAGTGGTATCACACCTTGCACCTGCCCCCTTTCTCCCCGCCGGATTGGATGTTTGGCATGGTGTGGGCGGTACTGTATGTGCTGCTGGGTGTATCGGGCTATTATCTAATCCGGCGCGGCGTCAGCTCCGTTAACCGCAAAGCCATGTGGATATTTATCGTGCAGCTTGCGCTAAATGCCATGTGGACGCCTGTATTTTTTGGCATGCACGCACTCATGCTGTCTATGATTATCGTGCTAGGCATGGTGCTGCTAACCGGATGGTTTATGCGCGCAGCCCGGCCCGTCTCCCGCGCGGCAGTATGGCTCATGGTGCCGTACATGGCATGGATTTGTTTCGCGTGGCTGATTAATGCCAGCGTGTGGCTGATGAATTAATCATTACTCTCCCCCACACGCCAAAAGCCCCGCTAGTTGGTGCGGGGCTTTTTAAAATCAGTAACAAATTTAAATTTCAGTGTGCATGACTTTGAGTGCTGCTTTGTCTTTAGCTACCGGCAAACACTCTTGCACGCGGTACGGCTGACCGCTGGTGAGCTTGGTAAGAGCTTTGATATCGTCGTCGGTCAGCACTTCTTTATCATAGGTAGTGCGAAATTCATACGGCAGGCCGGATTCTACAATCAGCTTCATGCTGCGGCGCAACACCGACTCATCACACGCCACGCCCGTAATTAAGGCATACTTTTCCAGCGGTGCTTTCAAGTCCATGGCGATATAATCTACCAGCTTTTTTTCAATCGCCGCCGCCAGCATATCCGGCTTGGAGCCGTTGGTATCTAGCTTAATACAATAACCGAGTGATTTTACTTCCGATAAAAAATCCAGCAGATCCGGCTGCAAGGTAGGTTCGCCGCCTGTTACGACCACGCCTTCTAGGGTACCCTGGCGGCGGCGCAAGAAGCTCATCACTTCTTCTTGCGGCATAGGGTCTTGTAAAAGATGGGGGTAGACCAGCTCCGGATTATGACAGTACCGGCAACGGAAATTGCAGCCTTGCGTAAACACTACAGCTGCCACCCGCCCCGGGTAGTCAATAAGCGTGAACTTGATCAGACCCCCGATTTTCATACACTAGCAGACAAATTGGATTTATCTTTCGCAACCGCAACCACAAGCTACGTTCATGGTTTTGCGCATGGCAAATTCTTCTTTTTTGCCTTTGTTCCAGTTTTGTACCGGACGGAGATAACCGACTACGCGGGAATATACTTCACATTTGGAACCGTGGACATCAGCCATTTCTTTTTTCAGTTCCGAGATTTTGTTTTCTACGATTTTTCTTTCTTCAGCGGTCATGGTTGTTTTCTCCTCAACATATAAACTACGACTCTCAGGTCCGGCTCAAGCGCCTTTTGGTATTGTACTACTTTTTGGCTCAGCACGGACTGCTTTTCAGGGTTACCCTTAACCCCAAAAAGGTTTTCTTAATAAATTATTTGCTGTACAGCTGGTCTTCTAACAGACGTACCTGGCGTTCCAGCTCCTGCATACGCTCCGACTTACATTTCGGACATTCAAAATGTTCGCCTTCAATGTAACCGCATTTCGGACACACGCTAAACGTCGGCGTGATAGAGAAATACGGCAAGGTGTAGCGTTCGCAGACGGTTTTGATGAATTTCTTCATCGCATCCAAATCTTTAATGCGCTCCCCGGTAAAAATATGCTGCACGGTACCGCCGGTGTATTTGCTTTGTATGGTGCTTTGCAAGTCCAACATTTCAAACACATCATCCGTATAGTTTACCGGCAGTTGGGAAGAGTTGGTATAGAAAGGCTGGTGGCCTTGTTTATACATATTCTCATCTGCGCAAATAATATCCGGGTAATGTTCTTTGTCCAGCCGCGCCAAGCGGTAAGACGTACCTTCGGCCGGGGTGGCTTCCAGGTTATAATTATTACCCGTTTCTTCTTGAAATTTGACCAAGTGCTCACGCATAAAGGTCAGCACTTTTTCGGCAAAAGCTTTGCCTTTTTCCGTACCGATATCTTCGCCAATTAGGTTGATAGCGGCTTCGTTTAAGCCCACCAACCCGATGGTGGAGAAGTGGTTGGTCCAGTATTTGCCAAAGCGTTCCTTGACGCTGCGCAAATAAAAGCTCATGTACGGATACAAATTCGCCGCCGTAAAGCGTTCAATTACTTTACGTTTGATTTCCAAGCTTTCCTTGGCGGTTTCCATGCGGTCTAATAAGTTGGTAAAAAATTCTTCTTCGTTCTGCGACAAATACCCCAGGCGCGGCAAGTTAATGGTCACCACACCGATAGAGCCTGTCAGCGGGGCAGAGCCGAATAACCCGCCGCCGCGTTTGCGCAGCTCGCGGTTATCAATACGCAAGCGGCAGCACATGGAGCGGGCATCTTCCGGATTCATATCAGAATTAATGAAGTTGGCAAAATACGGGATACCGTATTTGGCGGTCATTTCCCACAGCGGGGTCAGCTTTTCATTATTCCAATCAAAATCCTTAGTAATATTATAAGTAGGAATCGGGAACGTAAACACGCGGCCTTTGGCATCCCCGGCGAGCATGACCTCACAGAACGCGCGGTTTAACAAGTCCATTTCGTTTTGGAACTCTTTGTACGTCTTATCCATTAATTTACCGCCGATAATGACCGGCTGGTCCTTATAATAAGAAGGCACATTGAGGTCCAAGGTTAAGTTGGTAAACGGCGTTTGGAAGCCCACGCGGGTCGGCACGTTTACGTTAAATAAAAATTCTTGCAAAGCTTGTTTGACTTCTTCATAGGTTAGTTTATCATAGTAGATAAACGGAGCCAGCAGCGTGTCAAAGTTGGAAAATGCTTGCGCGCCGGCGCTTTCACCTTGTAAGGTATAAAAGAAGTTGACCACTTGCCCCAGCGCGGTGCGGAAGTGTTTGGCGGGTTTACTTTCCGCTTTTCCCACAACACCCGTAAAACCGCTTAAGAGTAAATCCTGCAAGTCCCACCCCACACAATAAGCGCCTAAGAGGCCCAAATCGTGCAAGTGTATGTCCCCTTCCAGGTGCATGCGTTTTACTTTTTCCGGATAAATTTTATTGAGCCAATAAATCTTGCTGATTTCAGAGGAAATATAGTTATTTAACCCCTGCAAGGAGTATCCCATATTGCTGTTTTCGTTGACCTGCCAATCCAATTGTTTGAGGTATTGGTCCACCAGGTCCACGTTAAATTTAGAAGAAATCTCACGGATACGCGCATGCTGGTCGCGGTACAAGATATAGGTCTTGGCCGTTTTGTGATAGTTGGAAGTAAGCAGCACATCTTCCACAATGTCCTGCACGTTTTCTACGTTCGGGTTGGTATCAGCGTATAATTGTTGGATGATGTTGATGACGCGGATGGTTAATTTTTTCGCAGTTTCTGCATCAAACTCTCCGGTTACTTCAGCTGCTTTGGTAATGGCGTTGGTAATTTTTTTAGGTTCAAAATGTTCAATACTTCCGTCTCTTTTTACGATGTGCGTAATCACTTCTGCGTTTTCCATGATGTTACTTCCTTAAAAAAATCTGCGCGCGGAAAATTGCGCGTACATAAATTTTACATAAAAATATCCGGCTTGCAAATCTTTTTACAAAAAGCATTAAATTTTAAATAAAAAATGCTCTTTTTTTTAGTTGCGCACGCGGTTTTTGGGGCACTTTTTTAGATTTCCCCTCGGAGCGGGAAAAATTTTTTGTGTCGCTTCCTCGTAATTAAATTTTTCGCTTGACCCAATGCCCCCAAACTGATTAAATAAAAGAAAAAGAGAGGAACCTAATATGAGTTTTTGCCAAATCATGATTTTAATTGCTGTGCTGGCTTTTGTAGTACTCGTTGTTTTCGCGGTGCGTGCGCTGCTGCAAGTGAAAAAAACCGCCGAGGCGGTGGAATATCTGGCACTCACTACCGCCGAAAAAGTGGACAAAACCAAAAGCACTTTTGAGCTGCTGGACAATGTGGCCTCTGTACTAGACAATGGGTTTTATAAAGCCATTGCCGTCGGTGTTGACCTGGCCCGCCGCTGGCATAGTAAAAAAGAAAAATAAATTAGTACTGCCACATACGGTATGTCTGTTCTCCATTAGAAGGTAACGTGTTTTTGCCCGTGTCTTGTTGGCATATTTTGGTGGCTAGAGCATTTTCGTTTAATGTGTAGGCGATGCAATACGCACCTACCATAGCCGGAGCGTGAACATATTTTCTATTATATCCAATCATAGGTTCCCCATTTTGATATATAACGCAATTCACTCCATCATACAAAGTACCGTTATTTAAAGCGCAATGCCCCCAATCAAACGCATACCTTTTTGACACATCAGACACTGTGGACTGTTTAAAAGGGGGCAGAGAAATATCCAAATTTTCTATCTCATTCGTGTAAGTATTGTTCGCCATATAATATACTTCTTCTGCATCGGTAATAGAACGCACAAGTGCTTTTACAGTAGAGAAGCGGCTTTTCCACACTGCCTTTTGGTATTGCGGCAAGGCAAT
>CAJOLM010000090.1 GCA_905235355.1 uncultured Elusimicrobiales bacterium | reverse complement strand
ACAGCAAAGCGTGGAAGATCCCCGATTACAGCCTTCGGGGATGGTTCCCTGGTTTGATGACAGCAAGCGCGCATTTACGCTTATTGAATTACTCGTTGTCGTTCTTATTATCGGCATACTGGCTGCGGTCGCGCTGCCGCAATACCGCGTGGCTGTGATGAAAGCGCGCTTTGTACAATTGCAGGTAATAGCCAATAGCATCCGTCACGCACAGAGCGTGTATCATTTAGCTAACGGACATTATGCTATGACTTTTGATGAATTAGATGTATCGTTGCCTGCGGGGGGAACGTCTAGCGCAAACTCTTATACGTGGAACGGTACCAATTATGATACCGAAAAGGTGAGATACTCTAATGGAATGAGCTGTAGTGCATATTACTTTGGTTGGGTGGCCTGTACTTGGTCTTCTCAGTTGGGGCTATATGCGCCTATCGATAATGCTCGGCCGGGAGCGGACGTTTGTGTGGCTTATACGCACCCAGCAGAACAGGTTTGCAAAAGCATGGGCGGTGTTTATTATAGAGAGACCTGTAATGGTGCGTGTTGGGAATATAAATTGCCGTAAATTATTCAATACTCCAGGCGTCTTCACCCAGGGTGTTTTCCAGGTGCTCCAGTAGCGCGCGGTGAATCATGATAGATTTTCCGGCGCGGATGCGGTGTAGTTTGCCCGGCTCTGCTTTAGACGGTACTTCTAAATATACTTCCGTAGCGCCTTTGGCGGCATCTAGCAGCATTTTTAGTTTTTGCAGGTTAGACGCCGAATAATTAGGGGTCAAATGAATAGTCAGCTTTTTGGCCATATTGCTGATTAGCTCGGTCACGCTGCTGACGTCTTGCAAATTCATTTCCACGCGGGCGCTTTCATCATCTACCCGCACTTCGCCTGAAAAGCACCAAATGCTGTTGGGTGTCACCTTGGGGCTGACCTGCGCCCAGGTGCGCGCAAACGCATTAATGGAAATAGACCCGGTGCAATCTTCAATCACAAATTGCGCCCACTCCTCTTTGCGTTTGTTTTGGCGTTTTTTAAGCCGCGTCACAATGCCGACAATGTTAAGCCGTCCGGACACTTTGCCGTCTAAAATATCTTTAATGGCTACGCAGTTTAATTGCGGCAAATATTTTTGGTAGCGGGCAATCGGGTGTCCGGTAAAATACAACCCCATGACTTCCTTTTCATAGCCCAGCAGTTCATTTTGCGTCAGCGGACGCACAAGCGCGGTGTCTTTTGATTTCTTAAAACTCATGGTGGCGGAAAAATCGTCGCCGAATAAGCTGGCGGCGCAGTTTTCTTTTTCTTTGGCAATCAGGTGCGCAGTATCTACTGCCTCGTCTAATTGGCTGAGCAAAATCGCGCGGGATTCTTTGGGGTCTTTATCGGGCAGCAGGCAGTCCATGGCGCCTGCTTTGATTAAGCTTTCCATGGTTTTTTTGTTCGCTTGGAAAATGTCCACGCGGGCGCATATATCTTCTAGCGAGGTAAATGGTTTGTGTTTGGCTGCCGAAGCAATGGAAATACAACCTTCCGTGCCCGCGTTTTTGACCGCTTCCAGCGCGTAGCGGATACACTCTTTGTCGCCTACTTTTTCCACCGCAAATTCCGGCTGGGATTTATTAATATCCGGCGGCAAAATTTCAAAGCCCATTTTTTTAGCTTCTTCTAAATAGGTGGCGATTTTGTTTTCTTTATCGTCGGCGCCGATAGCATTGTGACCAATTTCGTTAGTGAGCGCGGCACACATAAATTCAATGGGATAATTGGCTTTTAAATACGCCGTCTGATAGGATACCAGCGCATAAGCATAAGAGTGCGATTTGTTAAAACCGTATCCGGCAAAAGCTTTCATCTGGTCGTAAATGTGAGCGGCGGTTTTCTCCGAAATTTTGTGTGCTTTGGCCCCTTCCACAAATTTCTTACCAAATTCTTCCATGACTTCCAGTTTCTTTTTACCCATGGCCTTGCGCAAGGTGTCAGCCTCGCCGGGGGTAAAGCCGCCCAGTACCTTGGAAATCTGCATGATTTGCTCCTGATAGAGCATGCAACCGTAGGTGTCTTTGAGCACGCCTTCCAGCAGCGGGGTTTCATAGGTAATTTTTTCCTGCCCGCTTTTGCGACGGACGAACATATCCATCATGCCCGATTCCATCGGTCCGGGGCGGTACAGGGCTACCAGAGCGGAAATATCACCAAATTCCGTGGGCTGCAATTTTTTAATCAAATCGCGCATGCCGCCGCCTTCCAGCTGGAAAATACCTAGGGTTTGGCAGGCACAAAGCAAATCGTATGTCTTTTTATCGTCTAGCGGGATATTGTTAATATCAAAATGGGGATCGTGGCGGGCGCGAATCATTTTTTCGGCATTATCAATAACAGTTAAGGTGCGCAGACCCAAAAAGTCCATTTTTAGCAGCCCTAAATTAGAGCACGGCTCACCTTCAAATTGGGTGGTAATAGCATCCTTGGCCCCGCGTGCCAGCGGCACATAATGCGACACAGCTTCTTTGGTAATCAGCACACCGGCTGCGTGTATACCCGTGTGACGTTTTAAGCCTTCAATTTTGCGCGCCATTTCAAACAATTGCTTAGACGTGGGATTATTGGCCACTTCAGCTTGCAATTCTTTAATGTTGTTCAGCGCGTCATCTAACGTAATTTTGGGGTCATTGGGAATCATTTTAGCTACGCGGTTGGTTTCGGTGACACCCACGCCCATCACGCGTGCTACGTCGCGCACAGCCAGTTTGGCCTTCATAGTACCAAAGGTAATAATTTGCGACACTTTGTCTTTGCCGTATTTTTGGCGCACATATTCAATGACGCGCTCGCGCCCGGTGTCGGACATATCAATATCCAAGTCCGGCATACTCACCCGGTCCGGATTTAAAAAGCGTTCAAACAGCAGCTTACTTTTAATCGGGTCCACGCGCGTGATGTCTAAGCTGTAGGCCACAATGCTGCCCGCGCCGCTGCCGCGCCCCGGCCCGATAGGGATATCGTGTTGGCGCGCCCAGTTGATAAAATCTTGCACGATTAAAAAGTAGCAGTCAAAGCCCATTTTGATGATGACGTCAAATTCATATTCCAGCTGCTTGAGATATTCGGGCGGCACGTTGCCGTGCATTTTTTTGTTTAACCCTTCGCGGCACAAGGCTTTGAAATATTCGGCGGAGTTGGGATACTCGGGCGGAATATCAAAATTGGGCAGGATAAAACCGTGCTTGGGAAATTCTAAATTGCACTTTTCAGCTACTTCTAACGTGTTAGTCAGTGCTTCGGGCGTGTGGGCAAAGAGATTGTACATCTCGTCGGGCGATTTGAAATACAAATCGTGCGTGGTCATCTTTAGCCGCTGCGGGTCGTTTAAAGTTTTGCCGGTGGAAATACACAGGTTCACGTCGTGCGCTTGCCAATCTTCTTGTTTTTCATAGTGGCAATCATTGGTGGCAACGGTTTTAAGCCCCAGCTTTTTGGCAACCTCTTTTAAAATGGGCAGCGCTTCTTGCTCCTCTTTAATGCCGTGGTCCATTAGCTCAATATAATAGTTGCCGGGACCCATAATATCGGCATATTCTTGGGCGACGGCGCACACTTTTTCAAACGGAGCCGTTAGCGCGTATTGGGACACGAAACCCTTCAAACACCCGGACAGCGCGATTAGCCCGTCGGAGTATTTAGCCAGCAGCTCTTTATCAATGCGCGGGTGATAATAAAATCCGTTGACCCATGCCTCGGAATTAAGCTGCATGAGGTTTAAATATCCTTGGTGATTTTTGGCTAGCAGCGTGATGTGCCCGGTGCGGGATTTGTCCTTTTCGGTATATTTTCCTTCGGTAATATAGGCCTCGCAGCCTACAATCGGCTTTAGCCCGGCCCCGCGGGCTGAGTCATAAAAATCCAGCGCGCCATACATATTGCCATGGTCGGTAATAGCCATGGATTTGATGCCTTGCTCGGCCAGCCCCTTTAAAAAGCGCGACGGTTTATGATCCTCCGAAATGCGCAGCATCCCGTCTAACAGGGAATATTCCGAGTGATTGTGTAAATGTACAAATTCTTTCATAGACGCGGGGTAATATTATAAGATACCTATATGTCTCATTATAGTAAATTAAAAGAAACCAAAGTTTCAAGTACTACCTTATATAAAGGAGTTTTGGGCGTAAAGTTGGATACGGTGCGCCTGATTAACGGTCATACCGCTACGCGGCTGTATTTTGACCACCGCGGCGCGTGCGGTATTTTGCCGGTGGAAGACGGGCAAGTATATTTGGTGCAACAATACCGCTACCCGGTGGGGCAAGTGACCTGGGAAATTCCGGCGGGCAAACGCGAAAAAGGGCAAAGCTTTTTGGCTTGTGCCAAGGCGGAACTAAAACAAGAAACCGGATTGCGCGCCAAAAAACTCAAGGAAGTGCTGATGTTCCACCCCAGCAATGCGTTTTCTAATGAGGAGCTGCATTTGTATGTGGCGACGGGCCTGTCGCGCGGTAAAGATGCGCCGGACGAAGATGAGTTTATTAATCTTAAAAAACTGCCTTTTGAAAAGGCGTACCGCCTGGTAGAGCAAGGTAAAATTGCTGATGCAAAGACCATTATTATGCTGCAGTGGTACAAGTTGCATGGACATAAACTATGCAGCAGTAAATAAGATATAGAGACTAACACATAAACAGAGAGCGGACATAAGCTCTCTGTTTTTTGTTTGTATTTTCTCGTCGTAAAAATAGGGCTGTTAGGGTTCAATACATATGAGACTGGATTGGTGTAAAAATTGGCAAGGGGATATAGGCAATCCGTGCTTGTCAATTAAGC
>CAJOLM010000089.1 GCA_905235355.1 uncultured Elusimicrobiales bacterium | reverse complement strand
AGAAGCTTAATTGACAAGCACGGATTGCCTATATCCCCTTGCCAATTTTTACACCAATCCAGTCTCATATGTATTGAACCCTAACAGCCCTATTTTTACCCCCAACAAACACAGTTAAAATAATTATTCTTTTTTCCCCCGCTGATGCCCTGGTATTTAGTACAATAGTGTATATGCGGAAATTTCTTCGTTTTGATGAGTTGGACTCTACAAATGCTTACGCAAAACGGAATTGTTCTTTGATAGCGGATCAAACCATTATCGTCGCAAAAACACAAACAGCCGGACGCGGGCGCATGACGCGCAGTTGGCTTTCCCAGCCGGGCGGCTTGTATTTTTCCGTCGTACTCAAACCGCAGAAAATTGATTTTTTGCCTAATTTAACGCAGCTTATGGCGCTATCTGTCTGCCAAACCCTGCAACAGTTGGGCGTCAATGCGTGGCTGAAATGGCCCAATGACGTGCTCGCGGGCGGCAAAAAAATTTGCGGCATTTTAAGCGAAGCCGTAACACACGCCGCCGGATTTGAAGCACTGGTATTAGGCGTAGGAATTAATGTGCGCCAGGCCGATTTAAGTGCCGCCGGGCAGCCTGCCACTTCGCTGGCTATGCTGGGCGTGCAGACTGATGAAGATACTGTTTTAGATGCGGTGCTCGCCCAGTTTTTTGACGGATATACAACCGTACTGGAAAAAGGGTTTTCCGCGCTTTCCGCACTTTATTTAAAACACTTTCCGTATATCGGAAAGGAAGTAGAAATCCGCCACGGGGCTGCCCCCGTACGCGGCATAGTAGAAACGATTTCGCCCAACGGGGAACTGGTGTTAAACACACCCCAAGGCAAAACAATTATTTCCATAGGAGATATGTGTGTATGAATGAAAGTTTACTCATGCAAAGTGTCAACATAACCCTGATTGGTATGGGGATTGTGTTGTCGTTTTTGCTGCTCTTGGTAGCGATTATGTATATCATGAGCGCACTGGTAAAAGTGCTGGAAAAATACTTCCCGCAGGCTGTGCCGCAAGTGGCGGCTGCCGGGGCGGATAATGCGCTGGTGGCTATTGCAATTGCCGCAGCGAAAAGATTTCAAGGTAAGTAAAACAGAGGACAATTATGAAAAAAATTAACTTTATGCTCACCGCGTTTCGCGACGGATTTCAATCCGTTTACGGGGCGCGTGTTTTAACCAAAGACTTCATGCCCGCCGTGGAGGCTGCCCGCCACGCCGGCATTAACCACATGGAATTTAGCGGCGGCGCCCGCTTTCAGGCGCTGTTCTTTTATTGCAATGAAAACGCCTTTGACATGATGGATACCTTCCGCAAAACGGCCGGGCCGGATGCCAATTTGCAAACCTTAGCCCGCGGCGTAAACGTGGTAGGGTTAGACAGCCAGCCGTCCGACGTCATCAAAGCGCATGCGCAACTGTTTAAAAAACACGGCACCACCACCATTCGCAACTTTGATGCATTAAATGATGTAAACAATCTGATTTATTCCGGTAAATGCATCCACGAAGCAGGCCTCAAACACGAAGTCTGTGTGAGCATGATGTCACTCGCTCCCGGCTGGGACACAACCGGCAAAATCCACAATGAGATTTTTTATGAAAAAGTCTTGCGCTCTATTTTAGACTCCGGCGTGCCGTTTGACTCCGTCTGCTTTAAAGATGCTTCCGGCACCTCTACGCCGACCACCGTGGGCCGCACCATGGCTATGGCGCGCAAGTTACTGGGCAAAGATGTCAAAATCGTTTTCCATACACACGAAACCGCGGGCAACGCCATTGCCTGCTGTTTAGCTGCTATTGAAAATGGCGCAAACTCGCTGGACTTGTCTATGCAGCCTGTTTCCGGCGGTACCTGCCAGCCTGACATTTTAACCATGTGGCATGCCTTGCGCGGCAGCGAATATACATTAGACATTGACCCCAAGAAAATCCAAGAAGCGGAAAATGTGTTCCAGGATTGCATGAAGGATTACTTCTTGCCGCCTGAGGCCACCAAGGTCAACCCGATTATTCCGTTCTCTCCTCTGCCGGGCGGTGCGTTAACCGCCAACACGCAAATGATGCGCGACAACGGCACCTTTGACAAATTCCCCGAAGTAGTAAAAGCTATGGGCGAATGCGTCAAACTTGGCGGGTTCGGTACATCCGTTACCCCTGTTTCCCAATTTTATTTCCAACAGGCTTACACCAATGTAATGTTTGGCCCGTGGAAGAAAATCACCGACGGCTACGGCAAAATGGTGCTGGGCTATTTCGGTAAAACCCCGGTGGACCCGGATCCGGAAGTAGTCAAAATTGCAGCTGAACAGCTGAAAATGGAACCGACCAAAAAGACACCGCTTGAAATCAATGATGCTAACCCGAAAAAAGGTCTCAAAGTAGCCGAGGCAAAACTGAAAGAAGCGGGTTTACCTGTCACGGACGAAAATGTCTTTATCGTGGCTACCTGCGCCGACAAAGGTATCTTGTACCTCAAGGGCGAAGCCAAGGTCAACGGTGTGCGCAAAGTAGATCCCAATGCCGCCAAACCGGGCAAAGCCTTAGACGCGTGCAAAGTAACCGTGGAAGGCAAAGATTACAATGTATCTTTTGAAGGGGACAATGTGGCTGTCGTCAATGGCAAACGCTATAACATTGGCGTGGGCGCAGCTGATGCCAAAGCAGCGGTTGCTAAACCCGCCGCCGCAAACGGTGCTGCCACCACGTTAAATTCCCCGTTGCCGGGTGCGGTGTTGCGCCTGTCTGTAAAAGAGGGCGATAGTGTAACCGCCGGACAAGAAGTGCTGGTCATGGAAGCCATGAAAATGGAAACCGCTGTCAGCGCTCCGGCTGCCGGAACGGTGCATTTCCTGGTCAAACAAGGCGACCAAGTCCAAACAGGCCACCCCTTGGCAGAAATTAAATAAGAGGCGATTATGGACTTTGTAGAAGCGTTAACCAAAATCTGGCAAACCACAGGTGTTTATTCTATCACGTGGCAACAGCTGACCATGATTGCCGTCTGCTGTTTTCTCTTATGGCTGGGTATTAAAAAGCAATTTGAGCCGCTTTTGTTAATCCCCATTGCCTTTGGCGGTCTGCTGGCCAATATCCCTATGCCCCCCGGCGAAGCGATTGCCGGCCCGGCGGGATTTTTGGGTATTGTGTTTAATGCAGGCATCAACTCCGGCTTGTTCCCGCTGTTTATCTTTATGGCGGTGGGAGCCATGACGGACTTTGGCCCCTTAATTGCCAACCCGAAAATGGCACTTTTGGGCGGTGCGGCGCAATTTGGTATTTTCGCCACGCTCATTGGCGCAATCGGTCTGTCCTATATTTATATTGGCGACAAGCAGCTTTTTGCCTTTGGGTTAAAAGAGGCGGCCTCTATCGGTATTATCGGCGGGGCGGACGGCCCGACGTCTATTTATTTGACTTCGCGCCTGGCACCGGATTTGCTCGGGGCAATTGCCGTGGCAGCCTATTCGTATATGGCACTGGTGCCCATTATTCAGCCGCCTATTATGAAACTGCTCACTACAGATACGGAGCGCAAAATCCGCATGACGCAGTTGCGCACCGTTTCCAAACGCGAAAAAATTATTTTCCCGATTGTGATTTTGCTGATGTGCGCCCTACTCTTGCCGTCTGCTGCACCGCTGATTGGCGCGCTGACCTTTGGCAACTTGGTCAAAGAATCCGGCGTAGCCGAGCGTTTGTCTAATACCTTGCAAAATGAGTTCTGCAATATCGTTACGATTTTGCTTGGCCTGTCTGTAGGGTCTAAACTGCAAGCGGACCATTTTTTGGTCACGGAAACGCTGGGTATTTTGGTGCTGGGCATTATCGCCTTCTCTGTAGCCACCGCGTCCGGCGTACTGCTGGCTAAACTGATGAACTGCTTTAGCAAAACCAAAATCAATCCGCTCATTGGTTCGGCCGGGGTATCTGCTGTGCCTATGGCGGCCCGCGTATCCAACAAAGTCGGCTTGGAATACGACAAGAACAACTACCTCCTCATGCACGCCATGGGCCCCAATGTGGCCGGGGTAATTGGATCTGCCGTCGCAGCGGGTGTACTGCTGGCGCTGCTGAAATAAGTATCATTTGAAGTTGGTAAACCCCCCGCTTTCATACAGAGCGGGGGGTTTATTATAGAAGTGTTCAGCACTCTGGAGAACCGGGCATACAATTTTGCATAGTATCCGGCGAAAAGGCCTCACAATACATTTTTCCTTCCGCAGAGAAATATGCACAGGCTGATTCATCCCTATGCATATCGTAACTGTAACTAAACATCCTCCTCTGCGATAATTCAAGCGGAGAACTATCAACAGTAGGCCGACATATATCACCGCCGACAGAATATCCTTTCGCTCTTAAAGCGGCCCAAGGCAATTGAACAGCAACATCTTCCAAGTTAACGCAAGTAGCCGGATACCCTGATTCCAATACGTAAAGGTCTTTTGCTTGTCTAGCATCTCTGATAAAGAGTACTAATTCCGCCACGCGCGATTTGATAACTGCCTTTTGATACTGCGGCAGCGCAATCGCGGCGAGTATGCCGATGATTAAAACAACTACTAATAATTCTATTAGTGTGAAGGCTTTTGTCTTTTGTTTCATTTCGTTTCTCCTGTTATTATTAATTAGCCCACCCTGAACTTGTTTCAGGGTCTCCCGCTTCCCGGTTGTTTTAAAACAAAAGCAACGATTTCGGAAGTGGAAGATCCTGAGTAACGACATCTCAGGATGGCCTTTTTTACATCACCGTACCCCCGTATTGTATCAAAAAAAAAAAACAAGTCAAGCCCTAGTTTGGGTTCAGATACATGTGAGACTGGATCACCAAACAGAGATCGTCGTTACCTAATCTGTTTAGAGTATGTTAAAATAACTAATTATTATGGAGTCT
>CAJOLM010000088.1 GCA_905235355.1 uncultured Elusimicrobiales bacterium | reverse complement strand
GTCATCCCGGCTGGGCGGCCCGCAGGGTATCCGGGATCCAGTCTGTTTAATCAAGAAGTCTTGCCCTTATAAACGGCCTAGATTGCGGGTCCACGCCCGTAATGACGGCATTAAAAGCCATACCGTACCCCCATATTATACCAAAAAAAAAAAACAAGTCAAGCCCCATGTTTGGTCCTTCTTTTGTGACATATTTTTCTATCAACACACAACAAATATGCCCCCTGCTTATACACTTACAAGAGATACCCCAAGTTAGAAATACCCACCACAACCAATAGTCGTGATGGGTATTTTAGCCATATTAAAACCAAGTTAAGGGGTCATAATAGACGAGCTACCAAACATAAGGATAAACCCATTGAATTTATACTTCAAAAAACTTAATCTAGGTATACTTTTTGACCATTAGACCCTCTTTTTTATTTCACGCTATCGTAACCCGCTTGCAGGGCTTTGCGGTTTAATTCCAGCATTTCCGGCTTGGTGCGTTTGTAAACTTTCTTCATAGCGTCTGCCACACTTTCCAGCGTTACGGCTCCGGTCAGCTTGATAAAAGCACCCAGCGCTACCAGATTTGCCACGCGGTCCATACCCACTTTTTGCGCCAGTTCATTGCACGGCACACATACCGTGGTAATGTCTGTGCGAGTCGGGCGGGAATTCACAAGAGAGCTGTTTAAAATCAGCAGCCCGCCGGATTTAAGCATCGGCTCAAATTTAGGCAGTGACGGCTCGTTCATTACAATTACGGTGTTTGGTGCAGACACAATCGGCGTATAAACTTCGCCGTCGGTTACTACTACCGAGCAATTAGCCGTACCGCCGCGCATTTCCGGGCCGTAAGAGGGCAGCCAGCTGGCGTTCTTTTTATCTTCCACACCTGCTTGTGCTAGTAAAATTCCGGCAGAGACAACGCCCTGTCCGCCAAAACCTGCTATTCTAATTCCCTGGTACATTAGTTCGCCCCCTCGTCTTTAAATACGCCAAGCGGATATTGCGGCATCATTTTGGTACGCACAAATTCCAACGATTGCTGCACGTCTGCGTGCCAGTTGGTAGGGCATTGGGAAATCACTTCCACCATGCCAAAGCCCATACCCTTGACCTGGTTTTCAAAGGCTTTTTTGATAGCTTTTTTGGCAGCCATAACGTGTTGCGGCGTGTCCACCGCCACGCGCTCTAAATATTTAGAGCCTGTAATTTGTGCCAGCATTTCGCACATATTAATCGGCCAGCCTTGCAGCTTCGGGTCGCGCCCTTTGGGGGCGGTGGTGGCTACCTGACCCACTAGTGTGGTCGGCGCCATTTGTCCGCCGGTCATACCGTAAATAGCGTTATTAATAAAAATAACTGTAATGTTTTCGCTGCGTACAGCGGCATGCACAATTTCGCCCATGCCGATAGAGGCCAAATCGCCGTCTCCCTGATAAGAAAACACAATTGCTTCGGGTTTGCTGCGTTTGATGCCGGTGGCGATAGCCGGGCCGCGGCCATGCGCGCCTTGCACCGTATCGCAAGCAAAATAGTCATCGGCAAATACTGCGCACCCTACCGGGGCCACGCCGATAACGCGCTCTGCAATATTCAGCTCGTCAATGGCTTCACCGATTAAGCGGTGCACAATGCCGTGGCCACAGCCCGGGCAATAATGCATAGGTTTATCGGTTAAACTTTTTGGTTTTTGCGCTAAAATCGTGCTCATTTATTGTCTCCTTTGCGGTCGCCTTGCACACCCAGTGACAAATCGCGTTTGCACTCATAGGTAAATCCCGCGGCGTGTTCTTGCAAATCAAACAAGCCTTCTTTGCCGCCTGTCAGGGCAGATTTAGCTGCCGTCAAAATGGCTGCGCCGTCAGGCTGACCACCGGACGGATAAGCTTTAAGATACACCGGCACAGTACCGCTTACAGCTAGTTTCACATCCTGCACCAGCTGCCCTAGGCTTTGCTCTACTGTCAAAATTGCTTTGACTTTGCCCGCCAGTTCCGCCAAGCGTTTAGACGGGAACGGCCACAAAGTAATCGGGCGGAACAAGCCCACCTTTAGTCCTGCTTTTTTGGCGTGGCTGACCGCTTCCAAACACGCGCGGGAAGACAAGCCGTACGCCACCAGCAGCACATCACAATCTTCTGTATTGCGCTCCTCATAGCGGGCTTCGGTCTTTTCAATCAGACCATAGCGTTTGGCGCGTTCCACCACGTCGTCAATCAAATTGTCACCTTTGTAAGAGAACACTTTGTTCTTGCCGCGGTTGCCTTTGTTGATATCCACGGCCCAGTCAAATTTGCCCAGTTTATTAGGGTCAATAGGGTCAAAATGAAAGGACATACTTTCCATCATTTGCCCCAAAATACCGTCGGCCAAAATCATACACGGCATGCGGTATTTTTCTGCCAGCTCAAAACCCAGCTTGGGAAAATTGCCCAGCTCCTCTACAGAATTTGGCGCCAGCACAATCACATGATAATCGCCGTTGCCGCCGCCGCGCGTAGCCTGGAAATAATCCCCTTGCGCTCCGGCAATGCTGCCCAACCCCGGTCCGCCGCGCATTACATTGACAATCAAGCACGGCAAATCGGCACTGGCTAAATAGGTAATCCCTTCCTGTTTTAAGCTGATGCCCGGCGAAGAAGAAGACGTCATGCTGCGCGTACCCGTGGCAGCTGCGCCGTAAACCATATTAATAGCGGCCAGTTCGCTTTCCGCCTGTACAAAGGCACCGCCGGCATCTGCCATATAAGCGGACATATATTCCGGCACTTCGTTTTGCGGCGTAATCGGATAGCCCGCAAAAAAGCGCGCCCCGGCGCGGATAGCCCCTTCCGCCAAGGCCTCATTTCCTTTTCTTAATGTTTTGTCGCTCATAAAATCCTCAAATCAGTCTTTAATTACTTTAATAGCAATATCCGGGCACATCATATAACACATGGTACAGCCGATACATTTCTCGGGATGTTTCATCTCGGCAGTAAAATAACCCTTCTTGCTAATGGTTTCGCTCTTACCCAAGCATTTCTTTGGGCAGGCATTGACGCATAAATAACACGCTTTACATCTGTTTGCGTCCACTTCTACTCTAGGCATAGGCATGCCTCCTTATCTTTAGTACTATTTTCATTGTATGTCTTTTTCCGGCGGGAGTGCAATAGTCTAAAAAGGTATTTGTTATAATAACCCTATGCACAAAAAAGAAATCTATGAAAATTTACTGGCGCAGGCCCGCGCGCTGGTGGACAAACGTTTCGGGCGCATTAGCAATATGGCCAATTTATCTGCGCTGCTTTTTGGCGCGCTGCCGGATTTAAACTGGGCCGGATTTTATCTTTTAGACGGGGATATTTTGCGCCTGGGACCTTTTCAGGGCAAAATTGCCTGCACGGAAATTCCGCTTGGCAAAGGCGTGTGCGGCACGGCGGCTGCGCGCGCAGAAACAGTGGTGGTGCCGGACGTACACCAATTTGCCGGGCACATTGCCTGTGACAGTGCCTCTAACAGTGAAATTGTCGTTGCGTTAACTGACGGCGGGAAAGTATGGGGCGTGCTGGATATAGATTCGCCGGTACTGGGCCGCTTTGATGACACCGACAAGCAGTATTTAGAACAAATCGCACAGCTTATTACATAACATAATTTTACCTCACGGCATTATTGGGAGTTATTCGGTGCACAAAAGACCTGCAATTTATATTTTAGCCAGCAAAAGAAATGGCACACTATATGTGGGTGTTACTTCTCATTTAATAAAACGAGTATGGGAACATAAAAACAATTTAATAGAAGGATTTACAAAAAGATATAAAATTCATACGCTTGTATATTACGAATTATATGCGACCATGGAACAAGCAATAGCTAGAGAAAAAACACTAAAAAATTGGAAAAGAAGTTGGAAAATACAATTAATTGAATCTATAAATCCAAATTGGAACGATTTGTACGTAGAATTATAATGTTGTTGTCGTCATCCCGGACATGGATCCGGGATCCAGTTTTATAAGGAAAAACAGCTCTTCATAACAGCCTGGATTGCGGGTCCACGCCCGCAATGACGACACAAAACAGATGTTCGCAGATTACAAATAAAATAGATCTATTTGCTGTTTGCAAGCTGGAGACAAATTTAGTATTATATATGTGTAATGCCGAGGTAGCTCAGTGGTAGAGCACTGGTCTGAAAAACCAGGTGTCGACAGTTCGATCCTGTCCCTCGGCATTTCTTTTTCTTATTAAAATCCCTTACTTCTTTGTTGTTCGGCTATTCGGATACCTCTGCCCTCCGGGCAAGTTTCTACAGTATACCTCACAGCCTCACGCCTAGAATTAAGGGATTTTATTTTGAAAAAGGACGTTCTATCCCTGTCTCCTCAGCATTTCTTTCTGCCTAATTTCTTTCTCTGTGTCGTTGCTCCCTCGGTCGGGTACCTCGGGCTCCGCTACATCTAATTGGGGTAAAAGTATCTTACGGCATATCCTAAGTCGTTTCCGTTAGCAAGCCCTGTTTCTATTTTGCAAACCCGGTGGGCTGTACTTGAATTACGAAGTACTGTACAAGCCCTTTGTTTTGTGGAGAATGTATAATCAAATTCAGGAATAGAAACGTCATTCGGCTCACATTGGACATCTGCGGACTCACCCGACTTTCGTAACTTACAATGGCCATAGGTTACATACCGCATACCTTGTAAATCTAGGCTATCATAGTCCGCAGTATATTCCCCATTTGCCAAATAATACAGTTCTTCTGCCTGCCCAATTTTTGTACCCATCATAACCAACTCCTGATAGCGTGCACGCGATACTGCCATACGATATTGCGGCAGAGCAATCGCGACTAATATACCGATAATCAGCACGACGACTAATAATTCAATAAGCGTAAATGCTCTCACGCTGTCATTAAATAAAGGA
>CAJOLM010000087.1 GCA_905235355.1 uncultured Elusimicrobiales bacterium | reverse complement strand
AGACGATACATCGAGATGCAAGGAAAAGAAGATATAGGCCGAACAATGAAATTGTTCGAATAGAAAGAAGCCTCGAGCGGGAGCTCGGGGAGTTTCACGCTGAAACCCGCTCACCTTAACAAGAGGGGGAATATTCTGCACCAGCTAGGCGAAAAATTGCTAAAATATACCTATATGGCAAAGTATTATTACACCTATAAAAAATCCAAGAAAAAAAGTAAGAAAACATCTTCTGTGCATTGGCTGGTAACTGCGCTCTATATACTGAGCTTTGCCACGGCGGCGTGGCTCTTTGCCATTTTGTGGTTTCACGTCGCGCGCTCCGGCGCAGCCGGGCAGGCTATCGGCCATTATATTTATCAAATTTTGGGGCAAAGCGCGGCGCTTATTCCGCTGCTGCTGACCTATTGGCTGGTGCGTAGTTTAGCCAAAAAAACATCCGCTTTCATTTTCTTTCTTCTCGGCAGCGGGGTAATGCTGGCGGCGCTGTCCTCTTTACTGACTCTTTTAAAATTAATCTTTACCGATTCCCAACTTAATGGCGGGCTGATTGGGGAAAAAGTATTTGAAGTATTTGACGGCTTTGTAGGCCCGGTGGGCGCGGCATTTTTCTCGCTGGCGCTGCTGCTGGTTGGGGTGCATATGCTGTTTGCTATCCCGTGGAAAGTGTTGGTCGTAAAGTCTGTTGAAGTGCTAAAGCAGGATTTCCAAGGCTGGATGGACGCGCGAGCCGAGTTAAAAGAAAAAGTGCAGGAAGCCAAAGCCGAAATGAAAAAAGACCCTGCACCTGCCCCCGCCGCAAGCGAGGAAAAAGAAGCCGACGAGCCGGAAACTTCTGCCCGCCGCAAACCCACTATTTACCGCTCCACTCCGCAAATTAAAGTGCCGGTGGCCGGACTTGTTAAAGAAGTGCCCAGTAGTGTTAAGCAAAACGCCGCTGCCGAGACAATCGACGAGCCACAAGATACTCCGGAGCGCAAACCCTTTGATCCTAAAACCTTTGTCCTGCCGTCTTTAGACTTACTGGCTGACCCGTCGAATAATGGCGTTGTCGGACCAACTGACGAGGAAATTGAACATGCCACCCAGCATTTGGAAAACACGCTTAAAAACTTTGGTGTGGGCGCGCATGTGACGGGTGTATCGCCCGGGCCGATGGTCACACGCTATGAAATTCTGCCGGACGCGGGCGTCAAAATGTCCACGATTACCGCTCTTACCCAGGATATTCAGGCCAGCATGCAGGCGCGTTCTATCCGTGTGCAAGCGCCTATTCCGGGCAAAAATACCATGGGCTTTGAAATCCCCAATAGCCGCTCGGTAACAGTTACCATGAAAGAGATTTTGCAATCTCCGGTGTACGCTAATTCCAAGGCGCGCTTGCCCATTGCCTTAGGCCGCCACGCCAATGGCGACCCTGCCGCTACCATTGCGGAAAAATGGCCACATATTTTAATTGCCGGGGCGACCAACAGCGGTAAATCTATTTGTCTGCATACTATCATTATGTCGCTTTTGTTTAAGCACAAACCCGATGAAGTAAAGTTCCTCATGATTGACCCTAAACGCGTGGAGCTGACCCTGTATGAGGGGATTCCGTATCTGTACGACCCCAAAACTTCGTGCGACGATGCCGATATTATTACCAAACCACACGACGCTGCCAAATCCTTGCAGATGTTAGTAAAAGTTATGGAAAAACGCTTGGATATGTGTCAGCTGGCAAAAGTAAAAAACATTGAGGGCTACAATGCCTGGGCCAAGAAAAATAATGAAGAAAAAATGTTTTATGTCTTTGTCATTATTGATGAAATGGCTGACCTTATGCTGCAAACAAAAGCCTCTATTGAGGACTCTGTACAACGCCTGGCACAAATGGGCCGTGCTATGGGCATACATTTGATTTTATGTACGCAGCGTCCGTCTGTAAAAGTAGTAACGGGTATTATCAAGGCCAATATGCCTTCGCGCATTGCGCTACAGGTGGCGTCCGGCATTGATTCTAAAGTAATTTTAGATGCGGTGGGGGCGGAAGATTTGCTCGGCCGCGGCGATATGCTGCTGCTGGATTCCTCCAGCCAAACCCCGCTGCGCATCCAGGGCGCGTATGTATCGCCGGAGGAAATACAGGCGGTGGCGGATTTCCTGCGCGCGCAAGGTGCGCCGGATTATCCCGTGCAAATTATGGAAGACCACTCCGCTATGCGCCCGCAAGACGGCCTGGGCACTAAACCGGAAGAACTGCTGCAAGCGCTGAATTTAATTAAAGAGCGCCGCCGTGTCTCGCAAGATTTACTCAAGGCCAATTTTGGCTCGTCTGCCCGCGCGACTAACATTTTAAGCGTGCTTGAAATGAAAGGCTTTATCACGAAACCCGAAGGCTCTAACCGCTGGGAAATTCATTATGATATGATTGACAGCGCTATAGAAGAATTAAGCGGCCCGGCCTATGATAAGAACTACAAGGAACCCAACTATGAAACTGTATATAAATAAATGGGCCGTGTCCCTTTTGTGTGTCGCGTTGGCAGCGGTAGCTTGGGCCGCAAATCCGCAAGAGGCTACTCAAGCGGCTAATGCTATTTCCACCCCAACCACGCAAGCGGCTGCTCCCGCCAAAGATTACGCAGCCTGCTTTGCCGCGTGGGATAATAATATGCACACGTTGCAAACCCAATTTATCCAAACTACCGAATATGATGGTATGCAAATTTTGCGCTCTACCGGGCAAATTTTTTACGAGCAAAACGGCCCGAAATTGCGCCTGGACACCTTTGAAGACGGACAAGTGAGCCAAAGCGCGCTGACCAATAAAAAACAAATTTATATCCTAGACGATAAAGGCAAAGAAATTTCCAAAGTATCTTGGAACGAGTGGCTGGAAGGACAACCCAATCAAGCCTTGTTTGACTTTGGCAATTACACCGCGCTGTTAAAACGTCACCAAGTATCTGTTTCTGAAGTTTTAACAGACCGCGTAGTCTTGCGCCTAGTGCCGACCACTAAAACGGCCGACTATATTTTATACGTAACTATCAATAAAAGCGATTGTTTTCCGCAAGCTATTACCGTGCAAGCCGATTTGATGAAAAATACCGCGCAACTGGCGGATATAAAACTAAATACAAAATTAAATCCAACTACTTTTAAGGGGTTAAAATAATATGATGACGCTAGCCAACAAAATCACTCTTACGCGTGCTGCTTTGTCTATCGTAATGTTTATTTTCATTTTGCTGCCGTTTGCCTGGGCGCGCTTTACCGCCACGCTTATTTTTATTGTGGCAGCTTCCACCGATTGGGTGGACGGCAAAATTGCCCGGGAAACCAATACTGTCACGCCATTTGGTGCAATTGTGGACCCGTTTGTGGATAAAATTTTAGTGGCGGCTGCCTTGTTTGCTTTTGTGGGGATTAAAGAATTGGACGTGCCTATTTGGGCGGTATTTTTTATCTTACTGCGCGAGCTGATGATTTCCACCTTGCGCGTAATTGCCGCGCTGGAAGGCAAAGTAATGGCGGCCGAGCGTTGGGGGAAATTTAAAACTGTTATTCAAATGGTAGCGGTGGGTACAATTTTCTTTGTGCTGGATGTGTATCACTTGGCGCATTTGCTGTCCGGCACTGCGCAGCAAGTGATGTGGATTATATTTATCACGCTGTGCAAAATCCCGTATGCCATTACCGCTATTGCCGCCGTGATTACATGGATTAGCGCGATTTCATACTTAAAAAACAATTGGGACTTACTGAAAAAATCTTGGAGCTTGCCGTGCAAAAAATAATTAACGCCCTAGCCAGCGGACTATATATCAGCTACTTGCCTGCCCTTGTCATCCCGTTCAAAAAAAATACGGGTGCGGGTTTTTTGGGCACGTTGCTGGCAGTGCCGTTTGTATTTCTGTTGCCGACGGATTTTATACTGCAGCTCGTATTTTTATTATTCTTCTGGGTGGCTTGCGTATGGATATGCGCCAAAGCCAACTTGCCCAGTAATTATCAGGGGCACGATAACCCCAAAATCGTTTTAGATGAAGTGGCCGGATATTTTACGGCCATGCTGTTTCTGCCGCGCACGTGGCCGTATATGCTGGCAGCGTTTGTATTATTCCGCATCTTTGACACACTTAAACCCTGGCCGGTCAGTCGTTTGGACCGACTTCCCAATGCGTTTGGGGTCGTGTTTGATGATGTGGCTGCCGGTCTGCTGGCTAATATTTGCGTGCAGATCGGTATCATTTTAATCCGCGCCGGAATTGCGTAATTTCAGGCGCGTGCGGGGCCGTTTGCCCGCCGGAGAAGTACAAGGAGAGATAAGACTATGGAGTCTTTAACCAATGTTCGTGAACTGCTGGCTGCCGGAGGTCCGGTACTGGTACTGTTAATTTTATTATCTATTTATTCATTAGCGGTGATTTTAGAGCGTTTCTTTAAGTTTAGAAAACGCATTGGTATGTCCCGCAAACTGATGGCCTATTGCCGCCACCCGATTCACTCGGACAATTTTGATAAAGTCCGTGCAGCCGCTACCAAAGATATGACCAAAGATACACCCGCCGCGCATGTAATTGTTTCCATTTTGGATAAAATGGACCGTTCTAAAGCCGAGCAAAAAGAAATTGCGGACTCCGTCATTGATTGGGAAGTTACCAAACTGCAACGCAAGCTGACCATTTTGGGTACATTAGGTAGCATTACGCCGTTTATCGGCTTGTTCGGTACGGTTATCGGGGTTATTCACGCCTTTAAAGATTTAGCCGCAGCCAGCGCGTCTGCCGGCGGTGCATCTATTGTAGCAGCCGGTATTGCCGAAGCCTTGGTCAATACCGCAGCGGGCTTGTTTGTGGCTATTCCGGCGGTTATTGCGTACAACTATTTCTTGTCTAAAACCAATTATTTTGGCAAAGAACTGGAAAGCATTGCCGACGAAATTATTTTCCAACAACGCGGGTAATCTATGGCACACAGACCTAGAACAGT
>CAJOLM010000086.1 GCA_905235355.1 uncultured Elusimicrobiales bacterium | reverse complement strand
AGCGTGCGCGCGTTTACGCTTATTGAATTATTAGTAGTCGTACTCATTATCGGCATACTGTCCGCTATCGCGCTTCCGCAATACCAAAAGGCAGTAGAACGGGCACATGTAGCGGAAGCGCGGTTTGTTTTGAACCACATACGCAAGCAATATCAATTATGTGTATTAGAAGTTGGCGAAGATAGATGTGCTGATGCACATGATTTTTTTGTCCCCGAGTATTTAGCATCTTCTATGCCCGGTAAAGAATATGACCCTGAGTCAAATGAATGTTTAATGGGATATAGTTCTTGTTTTGTAACGAAAGATTGGAATTATGACACAGACGAGTATGATGGATTTTTGGCCCAACGTATTATAAATGGTCATGTTGTATATGAATTAATAATAGACTATCAATCCGGGGATATAGAATGTGCGGATAATCCTCCTGATAGTTATTGCAAAATGATTTGTGGCGGATGGAGTTGTATATTATAAAATACTTCAGTCAAATAATCTTTCTAATTGGTTGTGGAATAAATAACCGGGCCTAAACAACTGGCCCGGTTTGTGTATATTTTGATAAGCTTTCAAAAAGAATTTGCCGTTATTTGCTTAATGCAACTAAACCCGGCAATTCTTTTCCTTCCACAAATTCCATGCTGGCACCGCCGCCGGTGGAAACGTGGGAAAATTCCTTTTGATTGATTTTGCCTTTTTTGAGCACGTTGACGCTGTCGCCACCGCCAATGATAGAAATTGCGCCAGCTTTGGTGGCTTCAATCATTGCATTGGCAATCGCATAGCTGCCTTTGGCAAAATTCGGAAATTCAAACACGCCCATCGGACCGTTCCAGAAAATCGTTTTGCATTTGAGCAGTTCATCTGCAAACAATTTTTCCGTTTTCGGGCCAATGTCCATGGCTTCCATATCGGCGGGAATTACGTCCGTTTCCGTCGCGGTAGCGGTTTCGGAAAATTCTTTAGACACGCGGAAGTCAATCGGCATTAACATTTTAACGCCTTTGGCTTCGGCCTTGGCCATGACGCCTTTGGCTTCTTCAATTTTGCTCTCATCTAACAGAGATTTACCTACTTCCATGCCCTTGGCTTTCAGGAAGGTGTAGGCCATACCGCCGCCAATGATGAGCACGTTCACTTTGTCTAACAAATTATTGAGCAGCATAATTTTGTCAGACACTTTTGCACCGCCAATAACAGCGGCAAACGGACGGGCGGGATTGTTCAAAGCTTTGCCTAAAAATTCTACTTCTTTTTGTACGAGATAGCCGATAGAACCCGGCAAAAATTGCGCAATTGCGCTGGTGGACGCATGGGCGCGGTGTACGGTGCCGAAGGCTTCCTGCACAAATACTTCGCCGTGTTTGGCCAGTTGTTTGGCAAACTGCGCATCATTGGCTTCTTCTTCCGGGTGGAAACGCAAGTTCTCTAGGAGGACAATTTCGCCGTTTTTAGCAGCGGCTACTACTTTGTCTGCTTCCGGGCCGACGCAGTCTTTGGCAAAGTGCACGGGCACACCAAACACTTTTGCCACTTCTTCCGCCACGGGCGCTAAACTAAATTCCGGGGCGACTTTGCCTTTGGGGCGGCCGAGGTGCGCCATTAAGACGATGCGGCAGTTATTATCTAATAAATGTTTAATCGTTTTTTCAGTAGCGACAATGCGTTTGTTGTTATCTACTTTGCCGTCTTTCAAGGGCACATTGTAATCCACGCGCACTAATACTTTTTTGTTTTTCAAATCTACATCTTGCATTTTTTTGATGCTGTCAAAATTCATATTCTTCCCCTCTTAAAATAAAGGCGGCTTTTGCAAGCCGCCTTTGCAGGTTGGTCAAACTTATTTGTTGACGGACGCCATGTGTTTGATTAAGTCTAACACTTTGTTAGAGTAACCAATTTCGTTGTCATACCAAGAGACAACTTTCACAAATTTGTCGGTCAAGTATACGCCGGCATTGGCATCAAAGATAGAGGTGCGCGGATCGCCCAAGAAATCAGAGGATACCACAGCATCTTCCGTATAACCCAAAATGCCTTTGAGTTCGCCTTCGGCAGCTTCTTTCATAGCCGCGCAGATGGCTTCTTTGGTGGCCGGTTTTTCCAAGTTAACGGTCAAGTCTACCACGGATACGTCCAAGGTCGGTACGCGCATAGAAATACCCGTTAATTTGCCGTTCAAGGACGGAATTACTTTACCTACGGCTTTGGCAGCACCGGTAGAGGACGGAATAATGTTACCGGAAGCAGCGCGACCGCCTCTCCAATCTTTCATGGATACGCCGTCTACCGTTTTTTGGGTAGCGGTGGTGGAGTGTACGGTGGTCATCAAACCATTGACGATACCAAATTTGTCATTTAATACTTTGGCGATAGGAGCCAAGCAGTTGGTGGTGCAGGAAGCGTTAGAAACAAATTGCGTTCCTTTGACATAGGTCTTTTCATTTACACCGCAGACGAACATCGGCGTATCGTCTTTGGACGGAGCAGACATTACTACATATTTGGCACCGGCTTTGATGTGGGCTTGGGCTTTTTCTTTGGTCAAGAATAAACCGGTAGATTCTACCACATATTCGGCACCTACTTTATCCCAGGCCAAGTTGGCGGGGTCTTTTTCAGCGGTGACGCGGATGGCTTTGCCATTGACGATTAATTTGTTGTTTTCTACATCGGCTTTGATTTCGCCGTCAAATTGGCCGTGCATGGTGTCGTATTTGAGCATATAAGCCAAATAATCCACCGGGGTCAAATCGTTGATACCGACGATTTCAATTTCAGGATGATTCATCGCCGCGCGGAACACGAAGCGGCCAATGCGACCGAAGCCGTTAATACCTACTTTTATAGTCATACTTTGTACGTCCTCCATTAAGTTTTAAAACTACTTGTCCTACTTATTTTACTAAATTTTTAACTGCGCCGTCTTGTTTTTAACGGCTGCGGCTGCGTCCTAAAGTACGCAGGATTTCCAGGTACAGCCATACCAGGGTAACCATGAGCGAAAACGCGGCGTACCACTCCATATACTTGGGGGCCACTACTTGGTTGCTGGTCATGTGATCAATAAAAGCAAAATCAATCAAAAAGTTCATGGCGGCCACAATGCAGATAAATACATTGATGGCAATCGCCCATCCGCTGTTACTGGTGAAATAAGAGAGGTGTATGCCAAACATCATTAGTCCTAACGATACCAGGTAAAACAGGGCAATTGCACCCGTGACGGCAGTCAGGCCAATGACGAAGGTCTTATTTACCTTGATAATGCCGGTGCGGTATACAAACAGCATAATGCCAAATACCAGCAGCGTCAGCGTAATAGCTTGGGCGACAATGCCCTGATATTGCATATTGTAGGCGGCAGAAACTAGGCCCAGCACGGCACCCTCTCCAAAAGCATACAACGGAGCGAGCATTGGAGCGGATTTTTTGACAAAAATGATAATCATTGACAGTACAAAGACGACCAGTACAATGGGCATACCCCACGGGGCCATTGCCGAGTAATGATTCCAGCTAAGCATCCCCCCAATTGCACACAACAAAAGCAGGAAAAATGATTTGTTAATTGTTCCCTGTAAGGTCATTTCTTCGCCTACGCGCACGCGTTGTTGTTGCGCTACTTTTTCATAGGCGGCTTCGTTAAACAACGGATTTCCCTGAGCCATAGTATCTCCTCATACTTAAGATACTTATATTGTAGATAATTATAAGGCCGTGGCACAACGAAAACAAGCGTATTTTTTGATTAGATATTTGACACAAAAAATCCCCCTGCGGTAAGGCAGGGGGTTTGTAAAAGCGCGTCTTATTTAAAATATTCTTCGTCTACAATTTTTTTCTTTACTTTCGCAAAGGCCGACGGAGTCATATTTTTTTGCAAGAAAGGAACAGTATCTTCCGTCAGCAAGAAATACTCTTCCCCGGAAGTGCGACTTTCTCCGTCAGGTTCAGCCGCGTTGAAACCCAACAGAAATTCTTGTTCCGAATTGTCCTGCAAGCCAAACAATGGGGAACCTGTCTGTGCGCTAATCGGTTTCCAGCACACTTTAAAACATCCCTTGTCCGAGCATACCTCTTTGACGGACACTTTGGCGCAAGTGCGACCCGTATTAGGCATGCGATTGCGGTTGACCATTACTGTGGGGAAAGTATCCAACAAGGATTTCGGATCTTTCGGGATAAATAAATTCGGCATAGGAACATCTTGCAAGACATCTTGCAAATTACGGTTGTTCATTTGATCTTTGTTGATGTCCAGGCGAATCAAAATTAAACGGGATTTTTCATCTTCCACGATATTTTTTGACGGAATTTCTTCCCCCGCTACAGTTGCCCCAGTAACGCGGCGATACGCCAATTTGGCATTTTTGACAGCTTCGGAACCTGCGCTGCCTAAAGAGGTGTGTTTAGTAGCAGTATCTTTGGCACCTCTACATGCCAATGAAGCCAATAAATACTCATCTGAAATACGGACAGCTACGCATTTCTTGGTCAAGTAGTTAGGTTTGGCATAAAGCTCGTCAAATTCTGCCATTACATCAAAAGTGACGGGGATAACTCCCTTTTCGTGAGAATTAGCCGAAAGAATAGCTTTTTCAAGAGCTTGGTCCATATCGTTGTTGCCCGGCCATTTGGCAAACGCCGCAGGAGCCAGCAACAAAATGAGTGTATATACAAATAATTTTTTCATAATTATATCCCTCTTGTAAAATAACCTTACCTATATACTATAACACTTTTTTACACAATTTCCAAGGTTAATTTATTTCCCTATCTATAGTATAAAGAAATGGCATCCGTTTGGCAAGGGCTTTTAGTCCTATGCTCAGATAGGTCCTGCGGGCGTAATAAACATCTCCCCGCAAAGCGGGGGGTTTTTCACAGTAGGGATCAACCCCTTGCCTACTAGCCTAGAGTAAAATCCTTCTTAACGGCCTGCCACACGCGACTACCCCGCCGTTATAAAATATATGTCATCCCCGA
>CAJOLM010000085.1 GCA_905235355.1 uncultured Elusimicrobiales bacterium | reverse complement strand
GATGGCTCCTTTATTTTATAACAGCGTGCGCGCGTTTACGCTTATTGAATTATTAGTAGTCGTACTCATTATCGGCATACTGTCCGCTATCGCGCTTCCACAATACCAAAAGGCAGTTATGAAAGCGCGTTTTACAGAACTGGTGATTTTGCAAAACGCTATCTATCGTGCCGAGCAAGCATATTTTTTGGCTAACGGAGAATATACAAGCCATTTTGATGAGTTAGATGTGCAACTGCCCGGAGGCAGTACTACTTATGAGGAGGATGCCGACAGGTCTCTTTGGCAAGGAGACCATGTTTCTATATATTTGTCAAAGTCTTGGAATCAGGGCTATTCGTCAGGCGGATTATCTTATGTAATTGGGTATGACGGAAAGCGTGTGTGCCGTTCATATGATAGGACGTCTGCTTCCCAGCAAGTGTGCTTGTCTATGGGAGGGGTAAAATCAGAGTGTTCGTCTTGTAACTATGATAATTATGTTCTGCCATAAAAATCCCCGCGGTTTGCGGGGAGTGTTTTATTTCTCTTTGTCAAAAACAGGCGGAATATGCGGGCTTTTCTCTACTAATTCTTGAATAGGTTTAATCGCCTGAGCTTGCGCACACAACGTGCACGGGCCGCCAATGCAGCCGCCTTTGCAGCTCATCGCTTCCAGCAAGTCAAAATCGCCAATCCCTTTGGCATAGGCGCGCAACATCAGCATGGATTTTTTATCTAGCCCGCTGATCGTTTGCATTTTAATCGGACGTTTGCCATTGATAGCCGTTTCTACCGCTTTTGCCACGCCGCCTGTCACCCCATAGTAGCGTCCTTCACCGGACACATGCGGGTCCAGCGTTTGTTCCTCACAAGCGGACGGGTCAATATTGCGCGCGTCAAACAATGCGCCCAATTCCTCATACGTCATCACAAAGTCTACATTGGGATCCTCGCGTCCTTCCACACGTTTAGACACACACGGCCCGATAAACACCACCTGGTAGCCGTTTTTCTTTTCAATTTCGGCAATGTAAGACATGGGCGTGCGCGTATCAGATACATATTTTTTAAGCTCCGGCAAATGTTTGCGCACGGCCTGAATCCACGCCGAGCAGCAAGAAGTAGTCATGAATTTATCGCCGCGCTCCAAACGCTCCACCAGCTCTTTGGCTTCATTAGTGGTGGTGACGTCGGCCCCTTGGGCTACTTCGGTCACTTTATCAAATCCGGCTTTTTTAATGGCGCTTAACAGTTGCGGCAGCGTGGCATTAAATTGCCCCGCAATAGACGGCGCCACAACGGCGCATACTTTGTCAGACTCCTTCATGGTGCGCAAAATATCAATGAGTTGGCTGCGCTCCATAATAGCCCCGAACGGACACGCATCTACACAATGCCCGCAGGAAATACATTTGTTAAAATCTATTTGCGCCCGTCGGTTTTCGTCCTTATGTATAGCCTCTACCGGGCAGGCTTGCTCGCACGGTACAGGTACATACGTAATAGCATTGTATGGGCAGGCGGTGCGGCATTGGCCGCAGTTTTTGCATTTGTCCGGGTCAATGACGCTTTTGCCCTTGACCATGCTAATTGCGCCAAATTTACACGCGCCTAAACACGCACGCGCCAGACACCCCTGGCACGCTTCGGTGACGATATGGCGAGCTTTTTTACATCCCTTGCATGCAATATCCAGCACGGTCAGCGGGACAGCCGGCAGCTCGGTGCGGGTCAAAGATTGTTTGGCATAATCGTTTAAAGAGGTGGCTTCGTCATCTTCCTCTACGGCAGCACCCAATGCCGCTAAAATGCGCTTGCGGAAAACGGCACGCTCTTTATAAATACAGCAGCGCACGTCTGACTTGGCATCTTGTGGGATGACCTCGTACGGGATGCGATAGGCAGTCGTTTCTAAATTGCCCGCGTCAAAGGTTTTAATCACTTCGCGCAAGGCTTTGCGTTTAAATCCAAGGGCTTTGTTATCGTTCATATTACCTCTATTTTAGCATATTTGGTTTGTTGGCTCGGTAGCGCAAAGTGGCTAGCAGCGGATGATGGTCTGACGAAGTAAAGGGCAAGGCTTTAGCTTGCACCACCTGTAGCCCGCGTGTAAACAAATAATCTACAGGTCGCTGCCAATACCGTGTGCGCAAATCCGGCGTGAAAGAGACTTCTTGCAGCTGCAGTTTCTCTGCTAACTCTTGCAGCGCGCGGGTGCGTTTGCGGCTCCAGGTATTAAAATCCCCGGCGACAATGACCGGGCCGGAAAAAGTTTCCACCAGTTGCGCGGCCTGTTGCAAGGTGTGGGCAAAGGGAGTGACGCCTGTAAAATTAATCGCGTGCAAATTAAGTACCAGCAGCTGCGTGCGGGCTAGCGGATAAGTCAGGCGCATAGTCATTTTGGGGATATGCAGCACCGGCTCACGCGCGCCAACGTAGGCATGAATTGTACTTGCCGGAGCGCGGCATCCGGCAGCAATACCTGTGGGGATTTGCCGCACAGGAGAGAGAAAACTAATCGCGCCGTTCCATTGTAGTCTGCTTTCGGTAAGCAGTGCGCAAGTGGCAGGGCTAAAGCGCGCCTCTTGTGCTAAAAACAAATCGCTCTGTGCGCATAGCTGCAAGAAATCCGTTTGCCAGCCCGGGTGTTTGCACTTGTGCCAATTCCATATACACAAGCGAAAGGTATCGGGCAATACCTGTTTGGTAGAAATATCGCCGATAACCAGCAGTGTTTTGGGCGGGCGCAAGGGATTTTTCATATTAATAATAAGGCGTCAACAGACGCATGGTGTTATCCAGTAAAGTGCGCAGCAGCGGCGGTTGCGGCTCGTACGGTGCCAGTGTGGCGTTTTTCTTTTTATGCTCAATAATACGCATCACTTCTTTTGCCAGCTTTGTATCAAAACACTCTATGGCGCTTTCAAAATTTAGCTTAAAGCTGCGCACGTCCCAGTTGGCAGATCCGGCCAAAAGCCATACGTCATCTATGAGAAATAATTTGCTGTGGTCAAACGGCGCGGCGGTGCGGTAAATTTTAATGCCTTGGCTGATAAGCCGCTTAAAATTAGCGCGCATGGCATGGTCCATGCCAAAAATATTGCTTTTTTGCGGCAAGATGATTTCTACA
Organism: uncultured Elusimicrobiales bacterium; assembly: GCA_905235355.1. Taxonomy (GTDB): domain Bacteria; phylum Elusimicrobiota; class Elusimicrobia; order Elusimicrobiales; family Elusimicrobiaceae; genus Avelusimicrobium. Next base: position 2,053 of record CAJOLM010000085.1, on the reverse strand, counting down.
GGTATGCCGCGGCGCGCGGCTGTTTCCAGTGCAGATAAAATTTCACTTTCCGGCAAGAAATACGGCGTCACAATAGATATCTTTTTTTGCGCGCACGACAGCGCTCCTAAAACTAAACGCTCTATTTTGCCATAGTCCCCATCCGGGCCGTCCGGAATAATGCGCGCCGGGATGCTGCCTGCCTGCTCGTGTGTTGCGTGCGAAGCCACAGAAGTAAATGTTTGGCGGGTGGCAAAGCGCCAGTCCTCTTCAAACAGTTTAGCCATTTGCTCCAGCACGGGGCCGCGCACTTCAAAGGTAACGTCTTGTATGGGGGCTTTTGGGCGGGAGTTTATCAGGTTGCCTTCTGCCAAATTCATACCGCCAAAGAAGGCGGTTTTGCCGTCAATAATCATAATTTTGCGGTGATTGCGCAAATTGACAAAAGGCAAATTAACCGGGCTTTTGCTTTTAAGGAAAATACCCAGCTCTACACCGGGGATCGGTTTGAGTGCCTTTAGGATGTTGGGGTCGCTGTAATTAAGTCCCACACCATCTACCAACACACGCACCTGCGCGCCGTTTTGGGCAGCTTGTTGGAGTGCGCCGGCAAATTGCTGCCCGGCTTTATCATTATTAAAAATATAACTTTCTATCAGCACTTCTTTTTTGGCATTAGAAATGGCAGCGCACATTTTGGGGTAGGCTTCATCCCCGTTTTGCAAAGGCGTAAGACTGTTGCCCAGTGCTAAGTGTTGGGGATGCACTTTATATCCCAAGCGGAGCAGTTGCAAAAAAGACGGCGGGATTTCTTTTTCAATTTCTTTGGCGGTTTTGCCCGTAAGGATAAAAATATTTGCCCCGCGGTTATATAGGCGCGCTGCTTTGCGCCGCACGCGGTTAATACCTAGCATTACATACGCCACGCAGCCTATCAGCGGCGCAAGCCATACTAAACCCGTCCATGCAATAGCGCTGGACACATTATCTTTGTGCAAGATAATATGGACCGTCACGCAAATTTGCATCAATACCAGCAGCGCGCCGGCTAAAGTAATTGACAAGAAATACATAACCTCTCCTTTTATGGCTAGAGTAAAATCAGTTTTTAGTATTTTGCACGGGTTGCGGGGGCTGGAATATAGGATTAATGACCCGGGGCATATACGCCTGATCCCAGGCGGTTCCGCCCGAAATAAGTCCGGTGCGCACGTTGCGGGTGTTTGTCTTTTGCGTGTTAGCAGTTTGAGCAGGAGTTTGTGTTTCTGCGGGGGTCGGACGCGCCGAGGCTACATAAGCGTCTTTGTCAGCTTCTGTATAAAAAGTTTGCGTCAGCGTGGCCTGCTCAAATAAAAACCAATGGTCTTGTGCTTTTGGGGTATTGACGTCGGTATATGAGAGTTTGTAAAGTACCGTCCCGTCGGTCAGCTCAGCATTTTCTTTGGTAGCCTGCGCGCCGTAATGTTGCTCAAATAATTCTTGTGTCAGACCAATGTTAATGCCGTATTTTTTATTCACTGCCAGCACATCTGCTGCGGTGGCGGCGGCGGTAATAAAGGTTTGCGGGTCTTGCCCTTGGAATAAAAATTTGCGAAATTCTTTGTCCTGATAATACTCCACCAGGGCATAAAATTTTTTGCCTTCGGCGCGGACAATGCGGTCTTTGGTGGACACAATAGGGATTTGATACAAAAGCTGCTCACGCGTTTTGCCTCGCCAGGCGCGGGAAAGCTGCTTGGCGGTTTGATCCCACAGCATTTTTTGCGTCGGCGTTGCGGCGGTATAGGTGGAGGTGCGCTGCTTTCCACCGGTAGCGTTGCGCACGGCCGGCGCAGCGACCGCGGCAGCGGTTAGGCTGACGAGCAAAAGAAATAACGCGATATGTTTTGTCATACTTCCAGTGTAACATATTTATAAAGCGGATATACGAGCTGTTTTAGATTAGTTGGTTGAACAAGAAAAGATTTTTAAAAAGGGCCTGTTAGGGTTCAATACATATGAGACTGGATTGGTGTAAAAATTGGCAAGGGGATATAGGCAATCCGTGCTTGTCAATTAAGCTTCTATGGGGTCT
>CAJOLM010000084.1 GCA_905235355.1 uncultured Elusimicrobiales bacterium | reverse complement strand
CTAACAATACAGACACCACCACTTATTACTTGTTTAACTAAAAAAACCCCGCTGACAGAAAAGCCAGCGGGGTTTTTAGTTATTTGCAAAAACGGCTTTCTTCTGTAATCATTGTTATAACATATACCCGTTTTGCCCCCGCAATCAAAAACTCCTCTTGCCACGCGCGCGTAAAGTGATTATAATAAACGTAACGGCTCCGGCCGTTTCGCCGCCTGGCGGCGTCCAATAGCGAGGGAAATTTATGCAACCGAAAAAATTAAAAATGCTGAAAATTTTTATCAGCAGCACAGATGTGGTAGATCATCATCTGTTTTACGAAGGCATTATCCGCAAAGCCAAAGCGTTTGGTTTGCGCGGCGCAACCGCTATCAAAGGCCGCATGGGATATGGCATCAGCAGCGAACTGCACAACTCCCATTTTTTTGAGTTGGTGGAGAAATTCCCCATCGTGGTAGAAATTGTAGATAGCGAAGAAAAAATCCAAGGCTTTCTGGAAAAAGAATTGCCTTGGCTGCAAAATCAGCCCAAAGGGTGTTTAGTATGCACCCAGGATGTAGATGTGTACTTGTCTAAAAAGGGCGACACCAAAAAATAAGCATTTATACACGCTAAAACCCCACTCTTTGTAGTGGGGTTTTTTGTGTGCGGACCCTTTTTTGCCATGCTTAAAAGGGCCTTTAGACCCACCTAGCTGATAGGTCCAAAGACCCTTGCGCCACCTGCACAAATGTATCAGAATATAGGTAACTTAATGAGGAGCGTGCTATGCCGAACTGTAAAAAATTATTTTCTGTACTAACCGTCTTAGTCATGATAAGTAGTCAATTATCCGTCGGTGCGCAAAACCTACCGAACGAACAAATTGATTTAAAAGCGTTGCAAGCCCAAGCTAAAGATGATATGAAGGCTTGTCAAAACATTTGGCCGGAAGGCAAAGATATTTTACCGGCTGTACTGGCCGTGACACCGCTGCTACGCAAACAAGCAGTCCAATACGCCGAAGAGGTAGAAGCCGCTATCACCAAACCCCGCGCGGTCTTTCCATACAATAATGAAGAATTTTTAAGCACCGCCCAACAGAAAAAATTCCGTGAATTTGCCCAACAATTGCGCGAAGGAAATTACACAGAAGCTACCCGGTTGATGGACGAAATCGGATATAGAGAGTGGGATTTTCTGCGCAAAACCCGCGGCACAGATTTGGAATTGTCCAATAACATTGATAAATTTTTACGTGAAGAAATCCCCGCCGCTTCACATGATTTAAGCTTGGGTTCTTTCTTTGAAGCAGCGGACCCGGAAATGGAAAAATTACTCAAACCCTACCTAAAAGATTTGCGTAATATCGATGGGTACAACTATGCAGCCTGGCGCACCAGCCTGGAGAAATCCCCCCTGGCAAGCAAATTTGCATCTAAACAGGAATTTGAAGAATTTGTGACGTTACTGAAAAACACCCAGACCCGTTTCATCTTCCCGGATTTGGAAACAAATTATGCCATGAAATATATCACCGATGTCAGAGATGTTCTGTTGCGAAATACTAAAAGAGGAGTCAAACCGTCTTCCTTCTTTATGCGCAGCGTAAAAACCACCAGCAGCTTCCTATTTCGCCAAAAAAATATCTTGATATTAACAGCAGTAGCTATTGTCGGGGTGTCTGTTTCGCAGCAGGCCAGTGCCAAAGACAGAAACATGAGCCAGCGTATGCAAAAACAGTTTACCCTGTTTACCGAAGCAAATGACGACGACTTGCAAACAATTAATACCCATCCGCAAACCCTTCAAACAGTCGTAGAAATGGCGGAAGGTTTGCGTCAATTACGCCAACTGATGGAAGAAAATCCGGCTGCTTTCTCCGAGGTAGCACCTGAAACACAGGCCAAGCACCACGCGCGCGTGTTGAAGGACGAATTGAGAAAAGTATCCGCGCACTAATATGCACGTGTTTATATGTGTAAATCCCGCCTTGTTTATGGGCGGGATTTTTCTATACGCACACTCTCAAATACACGGCTAAAATGGTATAATAAAGTTATGATTGACAGAACAAAACGATTAGAAGCCCTTTTTTTGCAGGAAATTAATACCATCATTACCAAAATGACGGCCGCCGGCAACTTTGGCGGTTTTGTAACGATTACCGCCGTGCGCGTGGCCAAAGATTTAGCCACCGCCAAGGTGTATTTTTCCGTCTTTGGCAGCCCGGAAGATAAAAAGAAAACCCAAGACCAACTCTCCCTGCTGCGCAAAGAATTAGGCGCTCTCTTGCGCCACCGCCTGCATTTAAAACGCATCCCGTCCTTTAGCTTTGAATATGATGACACGCCCGAGCAGGCCAGCCGCGTGGAAAGCATTTTCCGCGTCATTGAAAAAGAAAAAGAACAAGACAAAAGCCATGAGTAAAAACGCTTCGTTTGAGCAAATTTGGAAAGCTATTGAACAAGGCCAAAGCTTTTTTGTCGCCGGACATTTAAACCCGGACGGGGATTCTTTAGGCTGCACGCTAGCCATTTGCTCGCTCTTGGAACGCCTGGGCAAAACGGCTTATGCGTATGCTTCCCCCGCCGTTGGAACGGATTTGCTTTTCCTGCCCGGCCTTGAAAAAATCCATTTAAACGAACTGCCGCCCAAACCGCAATTTGACACAGTCATTTTGCTAGAGTGTTCGGACCGCAAACGTGGCGGTGACTTAGAAAGCGTCCTCAGTAATGCCAAGACGCTTATTAGCATTGACCACCACTTGGTCAGCGAAGCGTACGGCGATATTAATTATTTAGATTCCGGTGCGTCCTCTACGGCAGAAATCATTTTCCAATTTTTTGAATCGTCTGAAGATTATCTGCTGCCCACGCCGGACGAAGCCACCTGTTTATATACAGGGGTAGCAACCGATACGGGCCGCTTTTTACACACTAACACGTCTGCAGAAGCGTTGCGCGTGGCGTCGGCGCTGGTTGCTTTGGGGGCAGACGTCAACAAAATCAATCAAGTAATTTTCTTCACAAAATCTTACACTGAGCTGAAGCTTTTGGGCCGCGCGCTGGAAAAAATGCGCTTATTATTTCAAAATAAATACAGCGAAATTATACTTACGCGTGCTGATTTTGAACCACTTAATGCCGTGCCGTCTCAAACGCAAGGCATTGTCAGCCAGCCAACGATGATTCCGGGTGTGGAAGTATCCGCGCTGATAAAGGAAGAACCGGATAAAGTATCTGTCAATTTACGCTCGCGCAACAAAGTGGATGTCAGCGCCATTGCCCAGCAATTTGGCGGTGGCGGTCATGCCCGCGCGGCCGGTTTTAAAGTAACCGGAAAATCTGTACAAGCGGTGGCCGATATGCTGGCTAAAGCAGTGCAAGAAGCTGTCTCTAAAAATGCCCACTAATCTTGATTTACCTATTTCTGATACGGCCCGCCCCGGCGGGCTGCTGCTTATTGATAAACCGCAAGGATTTACGTCTAGTGATGTGGTAGCTATCGCGCGCCGTGCGCTGCATACCAAATGTATCGGGCACAGCGGCACCTTAGACCCTATGGCTACCGGGCTGCTCATTTTGCTTATTGAACGGCAAGCCACGCGCCTGCAAAATCAATTTTTAAAATTACCCAAAACCTACCGCGCTACTTTGCAACTGGGCAGCGCAACAGACACCTGGGACGCAGACGGCTCCGTCGTGCAAACGCTACCTGTCCCGCCGCTGACGCTTGCGCAAATCCAGCAAGCCGCGCAGCAGTTAACCGGGCGCGTGCGGCAGCAAATCCCCTCATTCAGTGCCAAAAAAATCAACGGGCGCAAAATGTATGACCTCGCGCGTGAAGGGCAACCCGTGGCGGACCGTTTTAATGAAGTAGAAATTTTCAGCTGGACCGATTGGCAATTTAACGCGCCCGCTGAAATTTCCTTTACTTTGCATTGTGCGTGCGGCACGTATGTGCGTTCGCTTGCCTTTATGCTCGCGCAAGCACTGGGCACAAGCGGGCATTTGACGGCCCTGCGCCGCCTTAATATCGGGCCGTTTTCCGTTGAAAATGCGTTTGATGGGGCAAAATTAAAAACGGCACCGCGTGCAGAAATAGTAAAATTATTACAGGCGCCTATTTTATGAAACCGAAATATTTTATCACGATAGGAACATTTGACGGAGTGCACTTGGGGCACCAGGCCTTGTTTGCGCGCCTGGAGCAAGCCGCCGTGCAGCATCAGTTAAAACCGCTGGTATTATATTTCCCCTATCCGCCCAAAACGCTGCTTTCCCCCGCACCCGCTATGACAGTGCTGTCCACTCCGCCAGAGAAAAAAGCCTTGCTGAAATCCTGCTTGACCGCTCCGCGCGAGGAGCTGAATTTTTACATGTACCGCGAATATACGCCCGAACAATTTTTGAAAAAAGTGTTGCTGGATAAATACCGTTGCGGCGGCATTTTAGCCGGGCCAGATTTTATGTTTGGCAAAAACCAGGCGGGCAATGACACCTGGCTTAAACAAAAGTGCAGCCAGCTGGGTATCCCGTTTGAAATGATTCCGTTTTACGACGGATCGAAAGGCGAAAAAATTTCTTCTTCGCTTATCCGCAAGACCCTGGCCGCCGGAAATATCCCGTTGGCTAATGCCATGCTTGGCCGTCCATACAGTATAGAAGGGCGCGTAGTACCCGGCAAAAAGCTCGGGCGCAAATTAGGCTTTCCTACCGCCAATTTAGACGTGAATTTTTATAAACTGTTGCCGCTGGGCGTCTATGCGGTGCAAGTGCGCGTGGGACGCAGCATGTATCGCGGGGTGTGCAATATCGGCTTCCGCCCGACGGTCAATCCCATTGATTCCATTATTCCGCTGACCGAAGTGCATATTTTGGATTTCAATAAATCCATTTATGGGCGGCGCATACAAGTATCTTTTTTACGCCGGCTGCGCGGCGAAGAAAAGTTTGACAGTTTAGATGCGCTTAAAGCCCAGCTCGCCGCCGACAAAGAGCAAGCCCGGCGGGATTAATTGTTTAAGATATATTCATCCCACTGGCAACTGGTACAATTCTGCTTTACTCCCCCCATAGACAAACATACCGCCTGTTCTGACGTTGTTTGATTGTATGAGCGACATTCCCGCCGCGCACCATTGCAATAATTCACATAACTAAGGCCACTAGACCTTAAATATCCTTGTACCCA
>CAJOLM010000083.1 GCA_905235355.1 uncultured Elusimicrobiales bacterium | reverse complement strand
GAAGCAAGCTCAACGGGAATATCTATTTGTTTCATATTCGCGCCTAAATTAAGCCGTTCATCAACGCCCAAGCCGGCTCCATAATTAGTCCATGGATCTGCTGTGGTTGTAATTGTGCCTGTTTGAGTTGTTAACGTAACAATATTGTCCAGCATTATCAAACCGTCATTGTTTAGCGAATAAACCGCTATCGTAGGCCCTGTTACTTCTAATACACTGCTTTGCGCATTATTTAATTTTAAGGTGTTATAAATACCATTGTCGCCATTAATGGAGCCGTTAATCTGAATTTCGGAGAATACGTCTCCATTAAGATTTACGTTAGTAAAATAGATTTGCTCAGGGTCAGACGGATCCACCGCCACCCAAATGCCCGCGGCATTTTTTCGTTGTACTTTAGACTGCGGGCCGCTGGAAACAGAGTTCCAGTCGGAAATAATATCGCCGTTAATGGTGGTATTTCCTGTTATGTTGATATTTTCCACGTGGGCATTATCAGCAATGTAAATGGCTGCTTTTCCGCCGGTTATGGTGGCATTGTCTATATTAAACTCCTTGACCAATGCTTCCGAAGTTTCTTGACTGGGTTTTAGGTCAAACTCCCAGTTGCTGTCATAGAAAATATACGAGCCTTTGTGGGTGGAATATGCACCGAAAAGGTTTTCGCCAAAATCAAAGCTTACGACCACACCGTCCGCGGCGGTGGCGGTCACAGTAGAGTCAGCTGCCAGGTTAATTTCATGATTTTGACCCCAGGTCACACCCAGACCGATATTTTCTTTACCGGTAGCGTTGATAGTTTTTCCGTCAGCCAATGTGTAGGTATTTTCTACGCCGTCTATACGCACGCCGAAGGAGCCTTCCCCACTGGTGGAAATATCAGAATTTTGGGTAATTGTATTTTCATTACCATAAAGGTGCAACCCTACGGCCTGTGTTGCATCAGACGTAAATCCGCTGCTGAAGGTATCTGTTGCATTATTTAAGTAATAGGATTTACCAAAATGCTTGCTCAGGTCAATATCGTAGCCGAGGTCTTTTAAGACTGCTAGTTCCGCTTCCATGGGGATTATCCAGTTGCGGTAGTCTTGGTGGGACATATAGCTGTTGCGTAGTTCCAAGTGAGAAAGATCCGGGGTATTATCGCCATCTGTGGGATGTATCGGCATACCATAAACCCTCAGATCTTGATCCCTGTTATAAGCCAAGGAGTAGTTTTTTAGGCCGCCATTAGCTATAATTTTACTTTTTGCGGTATCGGCATTGGCATCTGCGCCGAGCACTTTTAGTGTTTCTTCTCCCACGAAATACGGGGAGTAATTCCGGCAGGTCGCTGTGAGACAGCCCGTGATAGCCTGTGGAAGTACCCCAGCCCGGGTGCTCTTCAGAAATCCCTAGACCTATGACAACCAAACCGTTTCGGTCCAAGTTGTGGTCGTCATCGTCATCCTGGTCTTCTGCAGGGGTTAAGCCGTTAATTTTGGCATTGACGCGCGTTACCTTGTAGTCTTTTTCGTCTACTCGTATATAGGGGCTAAACGCGGCGGCATTGTAGTCGTTTTCCGATATCACCAGATAAGACACCGGGTCAGTAGCGCTGCTGTTAATGAGCGAGGCCCAGTATTTACCGGCGGCAAAAAGCGGAGCGCGGTAACTGCTTAAAATGTTAAAGACGCCTTTCATGTATTGGTCATCTTCATCTATTACTTGGGATTGCTCGCCTGATTTATATATGTCAAATACATAACTATAGTTGGCCCCATCTACGTTAAAAATGTCATAGGCGGGGAGGTTGAGTGTTGTTAGTAACAACACTAAACAAACTGAAACAAATTTCTTCATATATCTCCTTTAATATACTGCAAGTTTACACATATTTTAGCAAAAATATATAGCTCTTCACGTGTGGCACTAATTTTGCAGCAGCTGCTGGTAAATAGCCTTATCCTCTGCACTGAAGCACACGAAAATCACTTCCTGTATTTTAGTGGCAGGGAGTGTTTCTTGCACGGCGCGCACCGCAATTTGAGCCGCTTGCTGCTTCGGGAACCGGTACACGCCTGTGGAAACACAAGGGAAAGCGACGCGCGTGCAGCCATGTTGGTCCGCTAATTTGAGCGAGTTTACATAGCAGTTGTGCAACTTGTTTGCTTCCTCATTTTTGCCGCCGTACCAAACGGGGCCAACGGTATGGATAACATATTTACAAGGAAGATGATAGGCAGCTGTTATCTTGGCCTCTCCGGTAGGGCAACCACCCAAGGTGCGGCACTCCTGCAAGAGCTCCGGCCCTGCGGCGCGGTGTATCGCTCCGTCCACTCCGCCACCACCGAGTAGCGTGTGATTAGCGGCATTGACGATAGCATCTACCTTTAGTTTGGTAATATCGCCTTGGATGATTGTAAGCATAAACATATTGTAGAAAATTTGGGAGCTAGTGGCTCTTTGTTTCGCCGATATGTTAATTGCTACAATAAAACTATGCTTATACGTAAATCTACTCCGCAAGATTTGCCGCGCCTATTGGAAATATACAGTTTTGCGCGCGCCTTTATGGTCCGCAGCGGTAATCCCAATCAATGGAGAAATACTTGGCCACCTGCATCTTTAGTGGAGCAGGATATCGCTACCGGGCGCAGCTATGTGTGCGAACATAACGGGCGCGTGGTGGGTACTTTCTTTTTTGACGTAGGGAAAGATATAGAGCCCACCTATGCCACCATTTTAGACGGAAAATGGGAAAATGACAGCCCGTACGGGGTTATTCACCGTTTGGCGGGGGACGGCTCTGTAAAAGGGATTGGCGCGTATTGCATTGATTGGTGTTACGCCCAATGCAAACATCTGCGTGTGGATACGCATCCTGATAATAAAGTAATGCAGCGTTTGCTGGCGAAACTGGGGTTTGAGCGTTGCGGTATTATTCACGTGCTGCAAGACCCCATGCCGCGCATCGCTTTTGAAAAATAAGCCCTTGTATCAAATATGCTACAATATAAGAAGGAAAGAGTATGAAACATTGGTTTGCTTCGTTGTCTAAACGGCCTGAAGTGCCGGCTATCCGGCTTGTGGCACTTATCTCCGCGTGGTTTTTACTATTCTTAAATTGCAGCTTTTGGCGCTTTGTATGGGAGCGCACAGAAATTGCTCATTTTTCTGATGTGCTGTTTTTACTTTCTGTTCCGCTGGTAATATTTACCATTTTGTATTTGGCAGTGAGCCTGTTGCTTGTTCCTTATATAGGGAAACCTATTTTGATTATTCTGCTTATTATTTCTGGCGGTACCAACTATCTAATGTATGAATTTGGCGTATTTATTGACGTGGATATGATACGCAATACGTTTCAAACACATCCCGGAGAGGTGAAAGACCTAATTTCTTTGCGCGGTGTTTTGTGGCTCATGTTGGGGGGGATATTGCCGGCTATGTTGCTGGCATGGGTAAAAATTCGCTTCCGGCCCTTCGTAAAAGAAGCGACCGGGCGTTTAGCCCGCTGTGGCATTTTATTATTATGTCTGCTCTTGCTAGCACCTTTTGTATATAAAGGATATTCTTCTTTTTGCCGTAATAACCGGCAATTTCGGCGCTTAATAAATCCACAGAATTATTTGTACGCGACCTTCCGCTATTTCCAACAAGAAGCCCAAGGGCAACGCAAATTTACCAAACTAGATGACAATGCCCACCTGACGCCCGAGGCTGCTAATAGTAAAAAAGTCTTTGTACTAGTATTGGGGGAAACCGCGCGCGCCATGAATTTTGCTACCAATGGTTATGAACGTGATACAAACCCGAAACTCAAGCAACAGGATATCGTAAATTTTAAAAATGTGTTGGCAGCCGGAACCTCAACAGCGGTATCTGTTCCGTCCATTTTTTCATTTAAACCTGCCAAAAATTTTGATGCTAGCGATGCTAAATATACCGAAAATTTGCTGGACCTGTTGCAACAAACAGGCTACCAAGTTTTGTGGAAGGAAAATGACAATGGCTGTAAAGGTGTTTGCAATCGTGTGCCTACCATAGAAATGGACCTGCAAGATGAGCGTTTTTGCAACGGGTCATATTGCCAGGACGAGATTTTGCTGCAGGATTTGGAAAAGTATATTCGGCAGAGTGACGGATCTGTTTTTATTGTGTTGCATACCATTGGGAGTCATGGCCCGACGTATTATTTGCGTTATCCTCCAGAATTTAAACGTTTTACGCCGACGTGCGACACGAAAGAAATTCAAACCTGTACGCAAGAGCAAATTCGCAATACTTATGACAATACTATTTTATACACGGATTATATTGCCGCATCCGTGATTGAAATTCTCAAAAAATTCCCGCAATATGAAACAGGCATGATGTATGTGTCTGACCATGGGGAATCCTTGGGGGAAAAGGGACTCTATTTGCATGGGCTGCCTTATTTTATCGCACCGCATGAGCAGACGGACGTCCCCATGATTATTTGGCTAAATAATGCGATGCAAAAAGCAGATCACATAAACTACGCATGTTTAAAGAAAAAGGCGGCAGAAGACGCTTTTTCCCATGACTATATAGCTCACTCACTGCTTTCTTTGATGGGAGTAGAAAGCGTTGTTTACGATAAAACATTTGATTTCTTTGACGGCTGCCGAACTGCTCCTATCAGCGGCAAGCGTCAATAATGAGCTGTGTATGTGGCGTCAGGATCTACTGCGCAATAGGCGGTAAATGTTCTTGTATAATAAATGCCCATGGTTAAAGATACCAAGAGTTCATCAATCCAGTCATTATTGGTTATCATCTTAACAACTTTTCCGTTTGGGCAAATTTTAGAAAAATCATGGTCATGTTTGCGGCCCATACCCCAGAAGAAAAAATGGTCTCTTTCTGAATATGTTTGCACATTGGCATAGCTGTCTGCATGTTTATCCATAATAAACTTTGAATTTGTACAACCAGCCAAAATACCTGCACACAAAATAGCACCTAAAATCAATAAATTTCGTTTTTTCATAGGTTACTTTTTCCTCTTAACTAAAGCTTCGCTTGTTTTTTTATTTAAGATCCTGCTTGATTTCAATTCTACATAATATTAAGAAAGCAATCAAGCAACAGGGGTTTATTAAAACCGCCAGCTGACCGCGGCGGATAATTCACTGCGCGTATCCGGCCCGGTAAGTACAAAATTTTTCCAGCGGCGGGTCTCAGCCTGCAGTTG
>CAJOLM010000082.1 GCA_905235355.1 uncultured Elusimicrobiales bacterium | reverse complement strand
AAACCGCTTAAAAGACATTGATTATCAAGAGCGCCAACAAGCCCATCAGGACCATTTTACCACGGCAATGTATGGTAAAAAAGATTACACCGAGGAAAAAAACAGTATTATGCAAGAGCTTATACAAGGAAAACAATCTATAGATTCTTCCCGTCATGCTCACGCATACAACGGGGAACAGTTATGGCGAAATATTCGTTTGCAAGAAGAACGTGACCAAGCTAACGGAGGCCGTTTTCAAACCGCCACATTGGAAGAATGGAAAGCGAAAGATGAATATTACCGCGAAAAGTTAAAAACAGATCATTGCAATACCGCTTTGGGTTCTTTGCTCAAAGAAAAAGGAATTGATTTACCCGCAAATGAGTCTATGAATGATATAATAAAGTTTATGAACAATTCATCCGAATGGCAAAAGTTACCCCGCACAGCAGGGGGACGTTTGGATCACAAAACAGCTAATGATTTAGCTCAGAAGGGCCGTACGGTAGTATTTGGATACAGCAATCCGGAAGGGCACGGACATAGCGGTATGTTAACAGGAAATCCGCAAATGTTTGAAAGCAAAAATTTTACTAATGAAAACGGAAAGATTCCTATCCCGGAAGTAAAAGGGAGCATTGGATCGGCAGAAATATCAACTGGGCATTTAGGATGGCATCTTACTTCTGAAAAAGAGGCCAATACGGAGTACTATATTTATAAAGGAAGTCAAGACACGCTGAAATATGAAACACAAAAAAATGAGTAAAATTACTTGTATATTTCTTTTTATTTTTCTCTCCTGTGCACTTTTTGCGCAGGAGAGAGAAAACACAGCTTCTGTAATAAGCCAAATGGCAGTTTATTCGCAAGGATTACCACAACCTGATGGCAGCTTGTTGATTGCAGAAGATTTTACTTATGGTTCTGAAGGTATTTATTTTTACCCTATACCCGATGGTGATTTGTATATAGAAAACGGTGGAATTTTGCTCCGATTTTCACCTGAAAAGCCAAGTGTTGCTCTTGTACAAGGCGTATGGAATGGATCTAATGACCAATATGTAGACAAAGAGCTGAAACAATATGAATACCCTCATTTGGAGCCTTATAATTTAACTTTGTACTGCAACGAGGAAAAGACTCAATTTATTACCCTAACTAATAGTCATAAACCTGCTCCTTGTAAAGGATGTGATTATATGCCACCCTATGCTGTGACGTGGCAGGATAATACCAAAAAAGAGACAAAAATATTGTCACTACCTGAGGATTTATATCCCGCACGGACTGCCGAAATATGCTTTCTGTAAAGATGACGTGTTTTACTATGAACATACTGTACGAAATGCAGACAAAAAAAGTAGTGAGTATTGGTGTTATGTAATCCGCGCTCATCATATTTCTACCGGGAAAGATGAAGTTTTTGTTCCGTATCAGCAGGGACATTGTCAGGATGATTTACATGGTCCGATGGCTATACCGGGCACCGATTATTTGCTCTATCAGTTGTCCTCAAGCCATCCGCAACATACTTACATTTGGATGAAAAAAGCATTAAAATGAAAAAATTATTCATAGCCCTATTTGTTGTAAGTGTATTTCCGTCCGCTCTATTCGCGGACCCCTTGCCATTGAATGGGTTCGATGTGAGGCATGACAAAATCAAAGCCCCCGTTTATAGTCGCTTGCGACTTTCCTACTATCCTCAAAAAGATGAAAACGGAGCCTACACACTTGCTGAATTAACCACTGATAATGAAGGAACAGAATATTATTTAATTGACGGACATTTGTATATGGATTTCGTTGGTTTTACTTTATACATTCCGTCAACAAAAACTTTACCCAGACCGGAAATTATAGATTTTTGGGAGTATGATAATGCGTACCAAAATTTTTATGAAAAAACATTAAGGAATTTTCGCGTTCATCCTACAAACGCCACGCAATTCACATTGTCTTGCGGCAATGGCAAATCAGTGTTATTTATACCACAAACAGAACTCTATTCTAAAATTACATGGATAGATGATGGGCACGAACACCCTTTTACGTTGGAAGAATGTCCTGTTTCTACAGATTACCAAACAAGTCGTTCTTTTGCTTATTGCGATGACAATATCCTCTATTATGATGGAGATGAGAATCTATCGGGGGTGCCTGCAGACAAACGCGTTAGCGGTATATTCTTTTGTGATTTAAAAAATAGAACCCGCGGTGCCTATGCCGTTTCGCCCGTTGTTGATAAAAATGATTTATGGCCCTACAATCCCATGGGCGTTCCGGGAACGGATTGGATCATTTATGCTAAACAATTTGATGATGGCGAACATAAAGACCAAATCACCAATCAACTTGTCGTTAGGAAAAAACTAACTCAAAAACAAGCTGACAAAGCTGCGAAAGAATATCAAAAACGACTGAAAAGTTTTAAAAAAGAAAATACAAAAAAATGAAAAAATTATTCATAGCCCTATTTGTTTTAAGTCTATTTCCGTCCGCCGTTTACGCTAATGATACCACCGGCTACCTCTTGCCAACCGGCGGAGTCGTGTTTGAAAAACAAGACGGCATCAAAATGCAGGTAGAAGCACTTTATATCCGTCCCAAACAAATAGAAGTGAACTACTTATTTGAAAATACCACAGATAAAGATATTACCACACAGATGTTTTTTCCCTTGCCGGAGATCTCTGCTGTGTCGGACTATTATGGAGATTATCGCGATGCCGAACACCAGTTTAATTTCAAGCTATGGATTAACGGAAAAGAAACCAAATATCAAACCCACTTTACGTTAACACAAAACGGAAAAGAGGTACCCTTGGTTGCTTTACAACTATGGCAAACACCGGAAGAATCTTTGGATTTCAATCAATTTAATCAACGCGTAAAGATTATGCTCAGACCAGACCGCCACCTACTAGTAGACGGAAATTATTTAAAATGGGATTGGACTTTTGTAAAAGATCCAAAAACCAATGAATGGGAAGAAGGTAAAGGTTGGACTAAGGGTGAAACAGATTCTACATGGTGGAAAAAACAAATTTCCTATTCGTGGAAGCAAATTTTCCCTGCACATCAAACTGTTTCCGTACGGCACACCATATCCCCTCTTACACAACAGTCAATACAGGACACCCGTTTTCAAAATGTATTGACTATGATAGTGAAAAATACCAAGAATTTGTTTACATACCACTAGAAGAAAGAACAAGCAAGTGGCAAGAAGACTAGAAACACGTGATTACTTGGAATATATCCTCACCACTGCCAATAATTGGCAGGGACCTATAGAAAATTTTAATTTATTAGTAGAAAGTCCTCTGAAATCGGTGGGCTGTTTTGACGGAGAAGAATTTTATGGTGGAAAATATTATACTGTCAATCGTCAAAATTATACGCCCGAATGGGATATGTCTGTTGATTTTATAATAAAGGATTACCAAGACATTCCTCGTAATTATGCACCCAAAAGCGAACCTACTTTATACCGCATAGACGGCCCCCCTAATTTGCGCGACAAACCCAACGGGAAAGTGACTGCCCAACTGGCTGACAAGACCTATGTATGGGCATGGCCGGACGACAAAAAGGGAAACTGGTATCCGGTGCGCCAAAATGATTTATCCGGCTACACGCACAAAAAAAATCTAGTGAAAGTGTTTTGACTATTAGGCCAAAATGCTAAAATAAATAAAGAGCAGTACAAGACGTTTTTATACCGATTTTTTGGTACCTCTGTAAAGAGGTTTGCCGGACTATTCCGGCTGATCGCAACCAAAAAATGGGTATCGTTTTGCCGTTTCCTTGCGAGACGGCAGGCGATGTCCATTTTGGGAATGCGATCCTCAAAATATGGGCGTCGCCTTTTTTGTCGCCCTAAAATCAAGGGGGACTTTTATGCCCACGCCACCGCCGGAAATTACGCAAGAGGAAATGGAAGAGCTGTACGAAGCCATTTGCCGCGCACGTGAAAATTTTTTAGAAGCCAAAGAAAAATGCTTTAAACTTTTTTGTCTGGCACGCCGTCGTCAAGCCTATATGCAAAGCAAAACAAAAATCCGCCAAGGCTTAAAACAGCACAAGAAAAAATCTGCTTAATACCCGCCGGAAGGCGGGTTTTTTATCCGATACCGTCTTGCAATTTATTACAATATAGCTATGAAACAAATTGTACTAGCCGGTCCGACCGCCAGTGGCAAAACCGAGCTCGCCCTGGCACTTGCCAAAACGCTGCGAACGGAAATTATTTCTGCTGATTCCCGTCAAGTGTATCAGGCGCTTACCGTTGGTACTGCTAAACCGAAAGGCTGCTGGCAAGACGGCAAGTATCTAGTAGAACACGTGCCGTATCACTTGGTGGATTTTTTGTCGCCGGATAAACAATTTGATGCGGTTTCCTTTTGCAGCCGCGCAGATGAACTGGTGCAATCGGCTCCCGATAAGCCCTTTATTTTTGCAGGCGGGACCGGTATGTACTTGCACGCCTATTTTGTGGGCATGGACCCCATGCCGCCGTCTGACCCAGCCTTGCGCGCCGAGCTGACTGCTTTTGCCCAAACGCACGGCAAAGCCGCGTTGCATATGCGCTTGCAACANNNGCTGCACAAATTCCGCCAGCCAATATTCAACGCACCATGCGCGCGCTGGAAATCAGCCTGCTTGCCGGGCAGCCTGCCTCGCAACTGCGCAAGGGCACTTTTCACGGGGATTTCCCGTCAGAAAAAGCGCTATTTGTCTATTTAAATTGGGATAAGGACCTGCTTAATCAGCGCATTGAAACGCGCACGCAAGCCATGTTAGATCCCATGGCTACGGAAACGCGCGCGCTGCTCTCCACCGGGGCTGCGCCGGATTGCCCGGCCTTAAAAAGTTTAGGCTACCCGCAAATTATACAATGGCTAAACGGGGAAATTTCCCGTCAAGAGGTGCTGGAAAAAATCATCACACTCACCCTCCAATACGCCAAGCGGCAGCGCACTTGGTTTAACCGTTATAAAAATGCCCTGCGGCTGGATTTAACACACCCGCAGGACTTTAACGTAGAAAAATTAGTGCACACAATTACTCTTTCGCTTTAACAGACAGAACTTCGTCGCTGGAAGCAAACTCGCCAAACACGTCCTGCACCTTGGCAGAGGTCTGCTTGGCATAGGCCGTATTGATAGGTACGATACGGGGCAACACACCCGACTTCGGCACAGACTTAATAGTCGCATTGATGAACGCCTCATTGTCACGGCTGATAGGTGTAAATACAAAATAATCTGAAGAATAGGGGATGCTCCCAATGGGATTATTTTGGCTGTCATACATCACGATACGACCTGTAGTATTTAAACTGGCAGATACTACCCCCACAATAGCACCGCCGGGGAAGACAACCCCGCTGCCGCTTTGTCCTTTGCGCACGCCGAAATTGCGCCCCATATAATAACGCAGCTCTGTAAAATAATAAAATCCGTCTCCCCCCATTGTTTGAAAATATATCCCGTCGGGCCGCAAATCCGGCACCATGACAGGCAGTTGTAGCTGGCGATTGACGGTATTAGTGATACTGTAAATGGTCGGGCGGGCATTTTCCAGGGCGTACCAATGGCTGCGCTCGTCGCGATATTCGGAGCGGTTTAAAAGCCGCTTAAAATCCTTCATAGCCAGCGGCTGTTTGCTCTTGGTATCGTAAATAGAAAAGTCCGTATCTTTCGGGTTAAACCGGATGAGCGCAATATCGGAGCGTACCTTGTTGCCACTTTTGGGATAATGCGCAAACACATGCGGATCTGCCGTAGAGTGATGCAGCGTAGCTTGCACCTCTAGTTTTCCCTGTAGTAACTGCACGCTGATCTCGCACTCCTTATTACAGGTAGGTATCACACAATGTGCAGCGGTCAAATACCATTGCGGGGTAATGCGCACGGCTTGGCATTGTTGGCTATAGCGGTCACTTTGCACGACAATCACACTTTGATTGGCAAAATCCTCCGCGCTAAACAGCGGCTCTTCTTCCGCCTGCACCGCCCATAGCCCGATACTGACACTCATCAGCCCGAAAATCAAAAGTCTTTTCATACGGATTACCCTTTTTCTTTAGTGTATATAAAAAAGCCGTTCTTTGCCAGGGGATATTGCATTTTATCCCCCTTTTAGCCCTTAAACTTTATATAATACATATATGACTATAAAAGTCCTTTTACTCGTTTTGTTTAGTTATTTTCTCGGGGCTGTACCTACCGGTTACCTAATCGCCCGCAAAGTAATGGGGATTGATATCCGGGAGCATGGCTCCGGCAACCCCGGCGCGGCTAATGTGTATCGTATCGTCGGTAAATGGGCCGGGATTTGCACCTTTCTCGTAGACGGGCTGAAAGGTTTTATCCCCACCAGTTTAGCCCTGTATCTCTTTCCGGATACCTATTGGCCGGCTATTTTGTGCGGCACGATTGCCATTTTGGGCCACATGTGGACAATTTATTTGAAATTCCGCGGTGGAAAAGGCGTGGCTACCTCTTGCGGCGTATTTACCGCCTTGCTGCCTATCCCGACGGCACTGGCCTTTATTGCCTTTGTGATTTGCGTGGCCTTGTGGGGACGTATTTCTATAGGCTCTATCACGGCTTGTGTGGTCTTGCCGGCAACCAGCTTTTTTATCGGGCATCACCCCATGACGGTCAATATCATGGTAACAGCCATTGGGCTGCTTGTCATTTACAAACATATTCCGAATATCAAACGCCTGCTGGCTCAAAAAGAGCTGAAATTTGAAGACGGCGCCAAAAAGAGAAATGAACATAAATAAGATTACTGTTTTCGGGGCTGGCATTTGGGGCAGCGTCATCGCCCAACACCTGGCTAAAAAAGGCTATCAAGTATCCTTGTGGGAGTACAATGAGCAGCTGCTCAATGTGCTGCGCACACAGGGCGGTCACCCGAATATCCCCAATTTTAAATTGCATGACAATATCCGCTTGACCGGAAATGTCCAAGAAGCCGTGCAGGACAGCGATATGCTGGTATTTGTCATTTCCTCTAAAGCCATACGCTCCTTCTGCCGCGAGCAATTAAAGCCGCTGCTAAACGGCAAAGTGCTGCCGGTGGTAAGTGCGTCTAAAGGTATTGAAGATAAAACCTTCAAAACAATTTGCGAAATCATAGAAGAAGAACTGCCGCAACTAAAAGACAAAGTACTCGCTTTTAGCGGACCGAGCTTTGCTTTGGAAGTAGCGCAAAATGTGCCGACCAAAATTATGCTGGCGGGTAAAGATACGGCGCTGGTGCAAGAAATTGCGCCGGTTTTTAACGGAGACCCGATTATCATGGTCCCCGCGACCGACCGCCGCGGCGTAGAATATGGCGGCGCGATTAAAAACGTACTGGCTATTGGTGCGGGCGTAATTGACGGCATTGGCGACGGTGCCAATACCAAAGCCGCGCTCATTACCCAAGCCCTGCAAGAAATGACCGCGGTGCTGGTTAGCCAAGGCGGTCAGGCAGAAACCGTCTATAGTTTAGCAGGATTTGGCGACGCGATTTTGACCTGTATGTCTGCCATTTCCCGCAACCGCCGCTTGGGTGAGAAACTGGGCGCGGGGCTTTCTTTAGAAGAAGCCAAAAAAGAAGTAGGCACGATTGCAGAAGGCGTCAACTCCGTGCAGAGCGTCTATGATATTGCCCGCAAAAATAATCTAAATACCCCCATTATTGATGCCATTTGGCAGCTTATCTGCCAAGGTAAAAAACCGCACGTTCTCTTGCATGCTATGGGCTTTGTAGATCGCGGTAATAAATAGGAAAGAATATGAATAAAGATGATGTAATTCGCCATTTGACCCGGCATGTGCTGGATAAAAAACAAGCCAAACTATCGGTAGATAAAGTGTTTGAAATTATCAAGCACGGTCTTAAACGCGACGGAAAAGTAGTCATCAGCAACTTTGGTACTTTTCATTTAAAGACCGCGCGCCCTGTCACGCGCCACAATCCCAAAACGGGCGAAAAAGTGCAAGTACCCGCCAAAGAAAAGGTCCGCTTTAAACCCTCCGGCAATTTACTGAAGAAATAGCAAAACGTTTCCCCGCCACCCGGCGGGGGTTTTGTGCGTTGACCACACTATATCATCTTGCTTGGTACCATACGCCAGGGCAATACCCCTAGCCTAGACCGGTAAGGCTTTCCCATTTAACGAATGTATATCCCTGGGATTAGCGCAGAGTTTTCTCACACAAAAAATCCCCCAGGGTAGAAAACACCCCGGGGAAAGTAAGAAAAGATGTAATTAAAGGGCCTAATAGAACTTTTTGTTGGTAATACGGTCCTAGAAATGATTTAACATTATTTTTGGAGACAGGTATGATAAAAAAGTAAAAAGTATGTTGTAAATGTGGTAGTTTAGAAGTTATTAAATGGGGCAAATATTTAGGGAAACAGTGCTATAAGTGCAAAACTTGTGGCACTGTTTTTATGAGTACCTTACAGGACACCCCAGGCTCCCGCCTGGGGTGTCCTGTAAGGTACTCAAAAAAGCCCCGCTTACCGCGGGGCTTTTCATTAGAAAACATACTGACACTTCAGGAGAATTATACATTTTTCCCCTTTGGAGTTATCGTGCGTTAAAAGCCTTAATTACCTCTTCTGACGTAGCCATACTCAAAGCAGTCTTTCCAGCTTTATTTTTTACCATTGGGTTTGCTCCGTAATGCAACAACTCTTTCACAGCAAGGGCGTCATCTTTATCAACTGCATGCATTAAAGCTGTCCATCCGTTATTATCCTGTACATTGACGTCTGCCCCCCCTTCTAAAAGCGCCTCTAACGCGTTATAGTCCCACTTATCAGCCGCATATATTAAAGCCGTCCATCCTCTGTTATCTTTCACATCTAGATCTGCACCGCGACTGATTAGAATCCTAATTATTTTGAGCTTGCTTAAGTCTTTCCGATCCGGTTTTAGAATAGCCCGCATCAAAGCAGTTTGGCCGAGCTGATTTTGCACATTCATATCTGCGCCTGCATCTATTAGTGTTTTTACCACATCTACATCATACTTACCGACTGCGCCCATTAAAGCCGTCCATCCGTTGTAGTCTCGTTGCGCATTTAAATCTACACCCTTTGAAATTTCTTCCTGAACAGTCTTTATATCTCCAACTTCGGCGGCGGTCAGAAAACGGTCCACATCCTGCGCATATACAGACAGAGAAGACATTCCTAATAAAGCCATCAATATTCCTAATTTTTTCATAAGATACTCTCCTGTGTTAAATATGTTGGTATATCAATACCAACTCTACTATAGTATAAACATTTCACAGCAAAAAAACAAGGGAAATTTAATTTTACGCCACCCGGCATGACGGTACTGAAAATACTATTTCATGGATTTTTTGAAATCTTTCATTTCTTTTTTCCAACGCTTTTTGGCTAGTTCAAATCTGCGTTGCGCCTCGCCGCTGAGCAAATCATCCACCCGCTGCGCTTTTACTTCTTCTAAATTGGCTTCGCGCTCTTTTAGCTTTTCTTCCCAGGCAGCCAAGTTTTCTTTTTCCGCCGTTATGCGCGCTTTGGCAAAGGCTATACTTTCGTCGGTCGCGTCGGAAACCAGCTGCGCCAGTTGTTCTTTAATAGCGGGCTTTTCTTCCGCCGAAGCCTTGCGGTATTGTTTAACCAGCCGGCTCATTTCTTTATTACGTTGCTTAAATAGCTTGCGCTGCTCGGCACTCGGGCGCATAACCATAGCCGCCAACGCCGGCTGCTGCGTATCTTTTTTTTGCGCTTGCTCTTGTGCAAAGCTCACGCCCGCCACCAGCATTAATATAGTAAACAAACAAATTATTTTTTTCATATTAATTCTCCACTGCTCCGTCTTTTACTCCGGCCTCTGCAAAGCCGCGCGCACGCAGCTTGCAGGAATCACAATGTCCGCAAGGTTTGTCCCCGCCTTGGTAGCAGCTCCATGTTAATTCAAACGGCACGCCGAGCTTGGCCCCCAGTTTGACAATGTCTGTCTTACTCAAATCCATCAGCGGTGCCAGCACTTCCACGCCGTGCTTGACCCCGCGCGCGGTCCCGCGGTTAATGGCTTGCGTGGCGGCCTGCCAAAAAGCGGGCGTACAATCCGGATAGCCCGAAAAATCCACCGCATTGGGTCCGGCTACAACCGCGTCTGCCCCGGTGGCATCTGCCAACGAAGCCGCGATAGATAAAAATACTAAATTGCGCCCCGGCACATACGTAGAAGGGATTTCATGGCTTTCAATTTTCTCCATGGGTTGGTCGGGGATTTGCTGATTTTTATCTACTAAAGAGCTGCTTGCCAGCCACGGAAAATCTAGTGTAATCACGTGCTGTTTGACCCTCAAATGTTGCGCAATTTGGGCAGCGGCGCGCACTTCGCGGTCGTGCTTTTGCCCGTATAAAATGGTCAACGTTTCACAAACGTATCCCCGGTCCAGTGCCCAGTATAAACAGGTAGTGCTGTCCAGACCGCCGGAAAACAAAACAATCGCTTTTTTCTGGCCCATACTTAAAACCCTACACTGCTGTTAAGCGCGTCCTCAACTTCAAAATTTTCCATCGCCTTAATGTCTTCCTCTGACAAATTATCGCCGTATTTTAATGCATAAACGATAAGCGTTACTTTCGGATTAGGCGCGCCGTCTTCGGCACTATTATATTGGCCCAAGAACATGGCGTCGGCCCCTTTGCTGGCCACAAATTTACGCGCTTCCTGTACACCGCGTTTTAATGTTTCGCGGTCCGGGTTTAAATTTTTAATACGCAGTAGTCCGATATTTCCATACGGACGTTTTACTTGGCTGCTGTCTGTAAAAATTTCAATTTCAGAAGTCGTTTTCTCCGGGAAAGATGGCCCGATCGCAATCCAATCCATATTATTTTGATTGAGCGTCGCACACGCACCCAACCCCACACATAAACCCAGCAAAATACCTAATTTTTTCATATTCCTCTCCTAATTTTTAGACGCCAACTGCCCACAGGCAGCACTAATATCATTACCCATACTTTTACGTATGGTTACGCCGATGCCCATAGCTTTTAAGGCAGCGGCAAAATCTTGTACGACGCGGTCCTCGGTTTTTTGTCCGCGTCCTAAATTACACGCAATTAAATTCACGTGCAGCAAATAACTAAATTTACTGTCGCGTATCCACTTGCCTAATTTGCGTATATGTTCCGGGCGGTTATTAACCCCGTCAATCACGGCATATTCCAAAAATACTTGCCGTCCGGTAAGCGCCAAATATTCATCTAGTGCCAGGCGCAATTCATCCAAATCATAGCGGCGGTTGACGGGCATAAGTTTGGTGCGCTCATCATTATCGGCATTATGCAAAGAAATGGCTAAATTGACTTGCGGCAAATCAGTAGCCAGCTTGTGCAGTTTATCGGCTATCCCCGACGTGGAAATAGAAATATGCCGCGCCCCGATATTTAAGAAATCCGGGTTGGTGAGGTTTTGCACAGCTTTTACTACATTTAAATAATTGACCAGCGGCTCACCCATACCCATAAACACCACGTGCGAAATACGCTCGCCAATTTTTTCCCGCTTAATATATTGGAACCACATCAGCACCTGGTCTACAATTTCTTCCTCGGTTAAATCGCGCTTAAAACCCATTTTGCCCGTGCTGCAAAAGCTGCAGCGCATGGCACAACCCACCTGGGTAGAAACGCACACGCTCCACCCGTCGTGCGGTTTAAGGAGTACGGTTTCAATCAGCAATCCGTCTTGCAGTTTTAGCAGCGCTTTTGCCACGCGGTCCTGCTCAGAAAATACCATTTTCTTGACGGTAAAGCTTAAAATAGGCCGCTCTTTTTCCAGCTGCTCGCGCAAAGCAGCGGGCAAAGCCGTCGCTTCGTTCCAAGAGGAAATGCCGTTTTTATACACCGCATCTTTGACTTGCCCAATGCGGTAATTGGGCAGCCCGGCCTGTTTGATAAATTGTTTTACATATTCAAAATCCATAAATTCCTCTATTTTTATTTTACCATTTTATTGTTTTTCCTAACAGCAAAAAACACTTGACAAATCAAAAAAAAAAAACAAAATATAGATAGCTACTCAAAAGGAGATTGTACATGAAAAAAGCATTTACGCTCATTGAGCTGTTGGTTGTAGTCTTAATTATCGGCATTCTATCAGCGATTGCCCTTCCGCAATATCAAGTGTCGGTAGATAAAACCCGTTTTATGAGTATGATGGCAGTTACCAAAGCGCTCAAAAACGAACAAGAGCTTTATTATTTAGCAAACGGGGAATATACTCCTGATTTGCGTAATTTGCAAGGGGCACTACCCGGCAATTGCACCGTAACCTATAGTAGCGCATCCTGCGAAACTTTTACTATTCAACTAGAAACACGCCGGGTTTATTCTTCCTTAACAACACTCCCGGGTAATACATTGATGATGTGGTATGACCATAGCAATGTATTTCCTTCTTCCATACGTTGTCTAGCTTACGAGAACCAAGGAGAACGAGCCCGACGGCTGTGTAAAAGTTTAGGACCTATAAATAATGGTGGTGTAAATGCAAGTTGTGATGGCAGTTGCACGGATTATCAATTATATTGACTGATTGTCTAATATTTTCACAAAATTAGCCTTAAATTTTAGTATAATATCGGCACGTATGAGTGAAGATATTAAATTTAGCACTGCCGGTTTTAGAGCCGTGATTGCCGATGGCATGACGGCGCAATCTGTCCAACGCTTGGCCTTTGGTATTGCCGACCACGTCTTGGAACATCCCTTTTATGGTTTTGAAGGCAGCGGTTATAAACGCCATTGCCAACTTTCAGGCAAAAAAAATAAAAAACCGCTCATCATTATCGGATATGATACCCGCTTTTTAGCCAAACAATTTGCTTATGTGGCCGCCAATGCCTTTTTGGCTAGCGGCATCAGCGTGAAAATGGCCGACGAGCCATTGCCGACTCCTGCCGTGGAGTGGAACGTACTGAAGGAAGGTGCTGTGGGTGGTGTCATCATCACGGGTAGTGAAGGTGAATATCACGTCTGCGGGCTTAAATGGGTAGCTTATTACGGCGGTATTGCCAACAATGAAATTGTGGAAGATATTGAAAAACGCACCCCCGCCGCTTCTGCCCAAGTGTTAAAAGCTTCTTCTACGGAATTTGACCATTTAAATTCTGCCGTTGTGCCGACCAATGCGCTCAAAAAAGAGTACATGGCTCACATGGAAAAATTATTAGACGGCAAAGCCCTCAAAAAAGCCAAGCTTAAAATTGCGCTGGACCCGCTGTTTGGTACGGCCCAACATTATTTCCGCCAGGCGCTTGAAAAACACGGTGCTATGGTGGAAGCCATCCACGAAGGGACAGATGTGCTATTTGGCGGCACCCCCCCCAACGCCGGGCCGGTCAGCTTGCAAGAGCTGCGCAAATTAGTCCTGGGCAAAAAAATGCACCTGGGTATTGCGTGCAACCCCGATTGCGATAAGTTCGGTATCATTGATGCCGACGGCACTTGGGTATCCCCCAACGAAATTGGCCCCATGCTGCTGCACCATTTAGTCAAAAATAAAAAGATAAAAGGCCGCGTAATACGCAGCGTGATTACCTCTACCCTTTTTGACCAAGTAGCCAAAGCCCACGGGCTGATGCTGCGCGAAACACCCGTCGGTTTTAAATACATTACCGACCTGATGACCACCGGGCAATACATGATGGGTATAGAAGAGTCCGGCGGTATCGCCATGGCTAATCACATCCCGGATAAAGACGGGCTGCTGGCGTGTTTCTTAATCATTGATATGATTGCGGTAGAAAGAAAAACACTCAAGCAGCTGCGCAAAGAATTTTATAAAAAATACCGTCCTATGTATGACCAAAAGGTCAGTATGCCTAAATCGGAAACGGAAATTAACCGCATTATGGA
>CAJOLM010000081.1 GCA_905235355.1 uncultured Elusimicrobiales bacterium | reverse complement strand
AATAAAAATGTCATCCCCGCCTTTAAAAAGCAAAAGAGGAGTAGATCCTGAAACAAGTTCAGGATGACGACTCTTATAAAGCGGTTGAGGTCCCCGATACCAACCCTCGGGGATGGTTCCTTCATTTGATGACAGCGCAAGTGCCTTTACGCTTATTGAATTGCTGGTTGTAGTCCTCATTATCGGCATACTAGCTACTGTCGCGCTGCCGCAATACCGCGTGGCGGTGGGTAAAGCCAAATATACGCAAGGCATGGTGGACGCCAATGCCCTGGCCACCGGGGTAGAGATGTATCGGCTTGCCAATGGTACTTGGCCGGATAATTTAGAGGATTTGGATATTAGCACTACAAATAGTTGCGACCATTGGATAAATCGTCCCAATACTTCCACTGAAATATTTGCTATTGTTTGTCGTACCACAGGAATAATTTATCGGGTGGATATGTACACCAATGGCAGTAAAATTCGGACGTGTGAATGTTCAGAGGAAGATAGTTTAAAGAATAAAATTTGTCAAAATGCTACGGGAAAATCAACTCCGGACAGTCAGTATGGGGGACATAATTACTATAGCTTTTAACTTGTTTGCGCTTTTTCCAACGTTCAAAAAAAGTTACTGATTTTATAGTCACGGGCTGTTAGTTAGCAAGATATACTTTGTGGAAATTATTTCAAGAGTTTGTCGGCCACTTTTTCGGCAAAGGAGCCTGTGTCTTGTGCGTGTATTTTTTGTAAGGCGTGGCGTGCTTTTTGGGGGCTTTTGTCTTTTAAATTCATATAAATCATAAACAAAGCCAGCTCATCAGACGGGTCTTGTTTGAGCAAATTTTCCGCTTGCGCCAAAGAAGCTTGAAAATCTTTTTGCTGATAAAGCCACATAGATTTAATGGCCTGGTTTTCCAGCTGCTCCGGTGCCAGGCTAATGGCGATATCCAAATCCGCCAGCGCATCTGACATACGCCCTAGCCCTTTGTACGCACGCGCACTGGTGAGCCAATATTCGGCGTTGTTAGGGTTTTCGGTCAGTGCCATAACAATATTAATGAGCGCATCTTCATAGGCGCGTTGTTTCAAACACGCATACGCATATCGCGCGCGGTGAATATCCGGCGCATAACTGTTTAGCGCAAAGAATTGATCATAATACTCGCGCGATTTAGAATAAAACCCCATTTCCAAATAATTGTATGCTTGACCGGCGAGTGCTTCTTCATTGTCGGGTTCCAGCGCGAGCACGCGGTTATACATCTCAATAGACTTATCAATTAAATCGGTGCGTTGGTACAGTGCCGCTGCCGCCAGCAAAAGCGGAATATTTTTTTGGTGAAATTCCAGCGCTTCCTGATACACTTCTAGTGCCTTGCCGGGCCGATTTAAATGCTCATAGCTTAACCCCAGCAAACGATAGGCACGCGCTTCGCGGCGTTTGATGTTTTCAGTCTTATAAATATAAGCCGACAGTTCCTTAATAGCTTGCTCGTAATGCCCAGCATTATAGGTGTTACGCGCATTTACAAATTCCTGGCGGTCATGGAAGGACAGACCAAACCATGCCGCTTGTGCAGGTAGCGCCAGCAGCAAAATCGCAAGTAGTAGGGCAAAATTATTTTTTAAGTATGTCATTTAATGAAAATAGCAACAGGTCTTGCTGCAATGCGTTCAAATTTCTATTTGCCGCGCGGATGCCGACCTCACCCGCTTCATGTAATTTATCCAGCTCCAGCGTGCCTACACCCAACACGCGGTTTTCTATCACAAAATTAGCTTTTTGGGCAGACTCCTGTATCATGGCTGCCCCGCGCACGTCGCCCACGCGTACAAAGTACGCAGCGACCGTCTGCGGCGTTTTAGAGTAAAAATCCGGCGGCGTGATAGAGGCAATAATATACTCGGCCCCGCGGTTTTTGACCAGGTTTACAGGTAAATAATTCACTACCGCGCCGTCTACCAACAAGCGGTGGCGATATTCCACCGGGTCAAAAATACCGGGCAAATTCATGCTGGCCCGCACCGCAATGCTGACCGGGCCGGAATCAAATATAATTTGTTCCCCGGTTTTTACATCCATCGCGGCGGTGGAGAAGGGGATCTTCATGTCCTCAAACTGCATGTCCCCTAATTGTTCGTTGAAAAAATCTTGTAAATTGCTGGAGGAAGGCAGGCGTTGCAAAAACAGAAAACGCAGCGCTCCCATAAGGTTAAAATCGGGCGTAATGGTTTTCATGGTCAAGTGAGAGCTAATCTCCCACATGCGCGGCACCGGCAGCCCGGCTGCATACAAAGAACCGACAATAGCCCCCATAGATACGCCGGACATTACATCAATAGGGACATTGGCATTGTCTAATACTTCCAGCACACCCACATGGGCAAACCCGCGCACACCGCCGGCAGATAAGGCCAGCCCTATTTTAGGCCGCTGGTCCGCAGGCAGACTGGTAAATTCATTCCATAAAAAATCACGCAAGACATCATCTTGGCTCATGTGGGGCAAAGCCCAAACGGGTGCCAAGCAGCACAACCATATCAATAGAAAAATTCCGAGGCGTTTTTTCACAAAAGTCCTATTTTATAAATCTTGACCAATGGCCCACTCCAGCCCTGCTTTGGCAGACAGGTTTTCTTTGACGGCTTCATAATATGCCTGCCCCATTTGATAATACGCTTGCAGTGCTTCCAAGGCTGCCACACTGGGATGAGCATTTTTTTCGGCGCGGGTTAACG
The DNA here is from genome assembly GCA_905235355.1 of uncultured Elusimicrobiales bacterium. Lineage (GTDB taxonomy): Bacteria > Elusimicrobiota > Elusimicrobia > Elusimicrobiales > Elusimicrobiaceae > Avelusimicrobium. The sequence continues at coordinate 2,836 of CAJOLM010000081.1, read as the reverse complement.
CTTTTTGAATATTGTTCCAATCGGTTTGGCGGCTAAATACTTCAGCTTGCCAGAACACCATATTGGCATAATTTTCGGCCACTTGGACACGAATGGTATCTTCCATTTGCGTGCGGCGCAGCGTGCTTTGTCTTTGCTCGGCCTTGCGTTGGGTGCCTTGGGTGAATATATTGTACGACAGCGGCAGACGCATGGCGACTGAAACTTGCTTGTTTTCGTCATCTAAATTGTTCCGGCCCAGCCATTCATAGCTGCCCATTAAAATGATGTCCGGATACTGACGGGAGAGGGCTAAATCAATAGCCAACGTGTCTGCTTCTAACGCATAAATGGCGGATTTTAACTCCGGGCGAAATTCCATGGACCATAAATTAAGCCGTGGCAAATCCAACTCCACCTGGACAGGCTCAAAGGTTCCTTTGACGGTAATGTGAGAGTTTAATTCTTTGTTGAGTGCCACCAACATGGCAAGCTGCGCCTTCTGCAGTTCATTATCTGCACTTGCTTTTTGGGAATTAATGCTAGAGGTGAGATACTGGGCTTTTACTTTTTCCCATACAGAAGGATTTAGCGCGCGGTTATATTGGGTAGCTTTTTGCTGTACTTGGGCAGCTAACTGCGCGTTATGCTGGGCATACAAGAGGGTGAAAAAGGAACGCTTGATATCCAGTACGACGGCATTTTTCACCGTTTCGTATTTGCTTTGTGCTTGTTTCAAATTGGCTTGGGCAATTTTAAGTGTGTTTTTCAAACGTCCGCCGGAATATAAATATTGGGTGGCTGTCACGCCTGCGCCAAAAAATTGGTGCTTCGCATCACCGGAGATCAAATCATTGTTGGGGATCAGGCGGTTGGCAATAGAATCAGGCAATACCATCGGATAATCCAAATCATACCAGGTGGCAGTTCCTTGCAGGGCAAATTGCGGCAGAAATAAAAATTTGGCTTCTTTTACTTTTTGTTCGGCTACGATAATTTCTTGTTGGGCCGCCAAAAAACGGTTATTATTTTCCAGCCCCAAGCGTATGGCGTTTTCTAATGTCAAATCTTCATTTAACAGGCTGGAAAAGCGTAGGCTATATTCCGTCTGTGCGCTTGCAGGAAAAGCCAGTAATACTGCCAATATGACAAAACACAATTTTTTCATATTTATCCTTTTTTGTTTTGTTTAAAATCCGTTTCTATATGGTCCATCATTTTATTAAATTCGTCTTGCAGCTCCATCATTTGGTCGCCTTTGCGCAAATGAACGCGCTGGGAATAGTCCCCCTTAGCAACTGCCTTGCAGGTTTGCTCAAAGCGGTAAATAGGGCCCGCCATGCGGTGCGATAAAATGGCCGAAATGAGGACGACAAACACCACGTAAATCAGCAGCTTATAAATAAATCCGTATGCAATGGTGGAGAAATTATCATAAAGCGGTTGGAGCAATACCGGGTATTGGTCAAAGACTTCATTTAACGTAAAGGTTAGCTCTAAAGCTACAATGAGCAGCCCTGCCAGTACACTTAAAATAATCAGTGCCATATAACGCAGCTGCAAAGATTTTTTAATAAAAATAGTACGCCGCTTAAAAATTTGTGTCTTGGGAGAGGTTTGTGGAGTTTGTGTGTTCATACTGACCTCTAGAAATTAGTTACATAACGCAATTGTAATATGCGTTCGTTTTCATTGCCGCGTCCGATACGGCGCACGGCACCGGATAAAGCCAGCGTGGGGGTAATAGCAAAGCGCGCGCCCACATTGGCGCGGGTTTGGTTCATGCGGTGCAGATTATCCCACTCGCCCAGTAAAGTCAGCCATTCATTGACAGTCCAACTAACCCCTAAAAATCCGTAAATGTCTTTTCTGTCAAAGTCAGACAAATTGATACCGGCGGTGGCTTCCAGCCCCGGTGTAAAAATCTCACGGGTAAAAGTGATAAAGCCGCCTTTACGGTCGTCTAAATATTTTTTGGTGTGTTTGTTGTAGCCATAGCGGCGGCCGTCATAGCCAATAGCGATAGCCGGCCAGTACAAGCTGCCGTCAAACACTTTCCATTTGGCCTGAAAATCCGGGTTGAGGATTTTAATGTCATCAGAATTGCCGAGCAATTGATAAACCGCCACGGATACCCCGATATTAATTTGCGGCAGTACGCCAAAATCTAAACTTTCCATGACGGCCCCGTCTGTATAAGCGCGCGTCGTCAGGGAAGCTTGATATTTGTCTAACGTGGAGGCGGTGGGCACATCAATCAGAAGTGTTTCCGGCGTAACTTCTTGCGCCCAAGCGCCCAGCGGAAATAGAAAAACAATTAATAAAAATAATTTTTTCATCATAGTTATAACCAAATGCGCGGGTCTTTGCGTTGGGGTTTTTCAATATAGCGCAGGTTGCGCAGGAAAATAAATTCGCGCGCAGCCATAAAGTCATTACGGTCGCGTGGAAACTCCAATTCCACAATGCCTTCTTCCAGACGGGAAGTATCGTATACAATGCCGATATTCCAGTGATCTAAATGTTCCAGTTCATTGCTGAGTTTACGCGGGTTCCAATAGTCGCGCAGCACGACATCTCCTTTAACAAGCCGTCCGTTTCCGACGTGGGAAGTTTTTTCAATATAGTCAGTGGTATAGACGGTTTTTCCTTTGCACGGACCGTTAACAAAAGTGACTTTATAGCGCGGGTCTTTATCGGTAGGTTTAGCATTTACATGCGCGAGCGAATAGGTGGCATACGGAGTATTAGGATTTACACACGCAGCAAAAATATGGTGTTTAAATTGACGCTCATAGCCATCTTGTGACGACGTACGGTTATAAGAATCATCTTGTTTGGTTTGTTTGTGGCAGGC
>CAJOLM010000080.1 GCA_905235355.1 uncultured Elusimicrobiales bacterium | reverse complement strand
CTCCTGTTTGTTTGCATACAAAAGTTGTGTACGAAAGGTACACTATATTTTGTTTTTTTTTTTTGATTTGTCAAGCGTTTTCTTTTTTCCGTTGGAGAATAGAGCATAAAAGGGGTGTTGTTTGGTGGACAAAAATAGGCCTTGACTTGTTTTTTTTTTTTGATACAATATGGGGGTAGGACAGTAAAATTACAAAAGGAGAAATGTTATGAAAAAAGCATTTACGCTAATTGAATTACTGGTTGTTGTACTTATTATCGGTATACTCGCCGCCGTCGCACTGCCGCAATACCAAAAAGCAGTTAATAAATCAAAACTGACGGAGGGCATTATCGCCATGAGCGCACTTGGTAGAGCACAGCAAGTGTATTACTTGGCTAACGGAGATTATGCAGATAATTTGGACGAGTTAGATGTATCGGCAGATTTAACAGCGCTTTCAAAAAATTGGTCTCTCATTAGATTAAACAGAGTCGGGGGGCGACCGCACATGGAAGCGATGGCAAATTTTTTACCGACTAGCGTATGGATTGTATATCAACTAGATGAAAGCACTTTATATTGTTCACAAAACAGTACTGCTAAAGAGAACAGGATGTGCCAAGGATTTTTTGGAAATACCGAAGCGGTGGCAGACCCCACTCATGCGGACTATGAGATGTATAAAATTCAATAGTGTGATGCAAAAACCCCGGGCAAGTGCCCGGGGTTTTTAACACACATAAATCTATTTGCACGATTTAAAAGCGTAACGGGTTTGATGGCGGCGGGATGGACGTGGCGCAGGCCAAGTCTGAACGGCCTTTAAACCGGTAGTTGGCCCTTGTTGGCTGCGTATAATTTCACGCGTTTGACCATTAATAAAGTCACGCTCTTGGGCATTTAAATCTACAATATCCATTTCCGCAAAGCCGTCTGCTGCTTGCCACTCCGGGCTAATAGTGGGCGTACGGAAAAATTGTTTTAATCTCAACCAATTCTTTTTCATACTTATATTGTACTGTTTCTATAGATAGCTTACCAGGGCCTTTGTGCCTAATGTCCTATAGGCCCTTGGACCTATAGGTAGGTATACCGGACGCGTAAGTGGTATAATAAAAGAAGTATATGTCTATATTTTCTAAACTGTTTAAATTGTTTGTAACCGTGGTACTTATGCCGCTTGTGCCGATGGCGCTGCTGCTTGGGTATTATCAACACCGGCAGCAAAATAACATTTTAGAAAATCATTACAATATAGCAGAAATTATTTCCTCGGAATTGCCGTTGTATGCAGATGCCATTAACGGATATGTACCGTTCGCACCGGAGTTGGTAGCTGCACTACAGGAAGGAAAAGAGGTGCAGCCTATTTTAACGCAAGCGCTGCAGACAGATACAAATCTGCTCATGCTTTCTGTGTTAAAGGCAGATGGTGAGGAGATTGCCCAGGCTAACCAACCTAATCAAGAGCCATTTGATACAAGTACCAGCCGCTTGCTGGTTCGTCCTTTGCGCACGGACGCTTTGCAAGCTAGCATGATTGAGGCCGGGGGCGAACAGCTGGTGATGGAATTTATCTATCCTTTATCGGCCGGATATGTATTATACGGTCAGGAAAATTTGATTGAATTGCAAGAGCGTTTGCAACAAATGCGCATTGGGCGCACCGGGCAAGTCTATTTAGCGCGCCCGGACGGCATTTTGTATACCGGACCGTATCAGTGGGACCCGGGCGTTCCGGCAGATAAATTGGCACCATATCTAGATGGCAAAGTGCGGGTGATTGCGGGTATCGCCTCGCAAGAAGGAACGCTTGTGGGCGGGATTTCTTCAGCACCGCGTTTGGGTGTATATGTCGTCGTACTGCAACCTAAGGAAGAAGCACTGCGCAGCTTGTATTTATCCAATATAGTGCTAGGGCTGTTTTTGCTGGCAATTGGCATGCTGGCCTATTTTGGCGCGCGTATTTTTGCGCGTAGTTTAGGAAGCCCGATTGCGCGGCTAATTACCGGAGCGCAAGAGGTCAGCCACGGAAATTTGGATTACCAAATTAATGAAGATGTCGGTTGGGAAGAGTTAAAAGAACTCACTGTTTCTTTTAATAAAATGATTGTGGATTTAAAAGACTATCAGACCTTGCAACTCAAAACGCAAGTGAGCCACATGAAAGAACAAGTGTTCCGTGCCGTCGCGCATGATTTGCGTGCGCCGCTGCTTGGGCTGCAAGGATATATCTATATGATGTCTAATTCGGAAGTATCAGCAGATCAACAAAAAGAATATCTAGCTCACATGATGGAAGCAACGCAGAATTTAACCTCACTGTTGGAGGATGCGCTGGCGGTATCGCGCGTGGAAGCGGGGGTGGCACTTCCCCAACGGGAGCAAGTAGAGCTGCAGCCACTATTGCAAAGCATTGTTCATATACAAGAACCGGTTGCGCAAAATAAAGGCCTACAAATGACACTGCAAGTAGACAAAGGGCTGTCTGCGTGGGCGGATCCGAAACTGCTAAACCGTATTGTAATGAATTTAGTTTCTAATGCTGTAAAATTTACTTCTAAAGGAAGTATCTATATCCATGCACAAGAAACAACAAGTGAAACGCAAATTATCGTGCAGGATAGTGGCATTGGTATGACGCCGGAGCAATGCCAAGCGGTGTTTGAACCGTTCCGTCAAGCTAACGGCCACAGTGAAGGCTATGGGCTGGGGTTGTTTATCAGCCGCCAACTGGCATGCGCGCACGGCGGAGAATTAAGCGTACAATCTGTGCCGGGTAGCGGCAGTACTTTTACTTTGCATTTACCTAAGGAGGAAAAATGATCGTTTTTTGGCGTTTGGTACTAGCGTATTATATTTGTGCGGTGTTGTTTTATAACAAACACTTTTTTGCGTGGAGAAATAAACATCCGCACGCGGCCTCTTGGGGGCAAGGGCTTGTGTTTATGGCTATTGCCATGGGGTTATGCTGGCCGTATTTGCAAATGAAATGGCCGCTGGCCGAAGTGCTGCCCATACCGGGGTATGTATCGGTGATTTTGGCTACGCTTTTTTATATGGTTGCCAATCGCTTGTTTGTATGTCGTACAGGACAGCAGCATGGATATACGTGGACTTTTTTAGCACATGACTTTTTGGTTATCTTATTTTTATTTTTATGCTCTCCGTTGCACATGCTGGCGCAAACAGGATTGTTTATGGCCGAGGTGTGGACCTTGTGCATAGTTGGTGTATTGGTAGTTACCAAAATGTTTAGTGTGTTTATTTACATGGTGGAACTGGATATTTACGAGCGTGAAAGTTTGACGATTGACGAAAGCTTTGTCACCATGCTCATGCGCCTGATTTTCTTTTTAATTTTGCTCTTGCCCGGTTGGCGGTGGCTGGTGTGGTTTGGGATATGGGTGTGGGCGTGTTTGGTGGCGCGTAAAAACCGCTTGATGGATCTATCGCCTTTTGCCTTGTGGTTTAGTATTTTAGGGTCATCTGCAGTGGGTTTCTTGGTCCGCTGTGCGTGGTATCAGTTATTATGAACATTAGCGAAGTGAAATTTGCTGTCCTGGATACGGAAACGACGGGGCTTTCTCCCGCAGGCGGCGGAAAAATTTGTGAAATTGCCGTGTCTGTGAGCCAAAACGGGCGCACGCTGCAAGAGTTTTCTACGCTGCTCAATCCCGGAATGCCCATGCATCCGGAAGTGATTGCTATTCACGGTATCACCAATGAAATGGTGGCCACTGCGCCGAGCTTTGCAGACATTGTGCCGCAGCTGTTAGATATATTAGATGGGTGCGTGTTGGTGGCGCACAATGCAGATTTTGATTTGTCTTTTTTGCGCAGCGAAATGGCTGCCTGTGGACTACGCTTGCCGGAATATCCGCTAGTGGACACGCTGAAGCTCGCGCGCAAAAACGGGCGGTTTCAGCGCAATAATTTAGGCATGATTGCCCAGGCGCTTGGCATTGATGCAGCGGGCGCGCACCGGGCATTAGCCGACGTGCGCATGACGCAAAAAGTGCTGTATTGTTTCCTGCAAGATTTGGCCCGCGCGGGTGTGGACAGTTTAGAAGAAGTGCAAGCCTGCCAGTTCAAACGCCGCGAAGGTGTGGTGCTGGGGCTTACGCCGCTGCCGCAGAGCCAACATTAATTTTTTATATTAAACAAGGCGCGTTTGCGCCGCAAGGAGTAACTATGAAAAAAGTGGTTTTAATTATTCGGGATGGGTGGGGGAATGCCGCCCCCGGCAAATACAATGCCGTCAGTAATGCCCGCACCCCCAATATGGACAAGTATTTAGCCCAATGGCCGCATACGCAAATTGAAGCGTCCGGCGAACAGGTGGGCTTGCCCGCGGGCTATATGGGCTCGTCGGAAGTCGGGCACCTTAACATGGGCGCAGGCCGCATTGTTATCCAAGAGCTCAAACGCTTAAAAGACACCATTGAAGACGGCTCTTTGTTTAAAGCGGCGCCGTTTGCTGCAGCCATTGATAATTGTTTGAAAAATAACAAAGCACTGCATTTGATGGGCCTTGTGCAAGATGAAGGCGTACACGCCCACCAAGACCATTTATTTGCCATTTTGAAATACGCGGCCGAAAAAGGCATCAAACAAATTTGGGTGCATTTCTTTGCTGACGGGCGCGATACACCGCCGAAATCTTCCGTCGGATTTATCCGCCAAACAGAAGAAGTAATCAAACAATGCAGCGCGGGGAAAATTGCCACTATCCAAGGCCGCTACTATGCCATGGACCGCAGCGAAAACTGGGCGCTAACTGACAAAGCCTATGACTTAATTGCCCATGCCCAGGGCGCACACGCCGCTACTGCCGAAGAAGCCGTGACAACGGATTATGAAACCTTGAAAACGCCCGACGGCGGCAATATGGTAGATGAGTATATCCCGCCGACGGTGCTTGGCGATTACAAGGGTATGGCAGAAGGCGACAGCGTGATTTTCTTTAACTTCCGCCAAGACCGCGCTATTCAGCTGACCAAAGCTTTTATTGACCCTGCCTATCCGGGCAAAATTAACCGCGTGCCGTGTGTGTATTGCGGGCTAACCAAGTATTATGACTCCTTCCCGTATAATGCCTTGCCTTCTATGACGGACGGCGGCGGCATGGACCATTTGCTCGGGCAAGTGATTTCAGATGCCGGGCTGAAACAACTTCGCCTGGCGGAAACGCAGAAATTTAAACACGTTACTTCCTTTTTTAACGGGAAGCAAATCCAACCGTACCCCGGCGAGGACCGCATTGAAATCAAAGGCCGTTTTGACCCGGCCACCTTTGCCGACCATCCGGAAATGGAAGCCTACCGCGTGGCAGACGAAGCCGTCAAGCAAATTGGAGATGAAAAATATGATTTAATTATTATCAATTTTGCTAACGGCGATATGGTGGGGCACACGGGCAATTTTAATTCCGTGGTTAAGGCCATTGAAGTGGTGGACGAGTGCGTGGGCAAAGTAACCGAGACGGCCTTGTCTAAAGACTATGCTGTCATGATTACTGCCGACCACGGCAACGCCGAAGAAATGTGGGACGCCAAAATTAATATGCCCAAAACCGCACACACCACTAACCTGGTGGACTTTGTGTATATTAATCCGGCTAATGCCCACGCTAAAATGGCTGCCACCGGCAATTTGGGCGACATCGCGGTAAC
>CAJOLM010000079.1 GCA_905235355.1 uncultured Elusimicrobiales bacterium | reverse complement strand
ACTTTTGTATGCAAACAAACAGGAGAATATAAAATGATAAAAAATGAAAAGATACAATCATGCCGTCATTGCGGGCGTGGACCCGCAATCCAGGCCGTTCATGAGGGAACGATCTCTTTATTAAACAGACTGGATCCCGGATCCATGTCCGGGATGACGACAAAGACACATGCGTTTACGCTCATTGAGCTGCTCGTCGTCGTGCTGATTATAGGTATCCTGTCTGCCATAGCTCTGCCGCAATACCAAAAGGCCGTGGAAAAAGCCCGCGCCACGCAGGCGCTCACTTTGCTAAAAGCCTTTGACCAAGCCGAAAATGCCTATTACTTGGCTAATGGGACATATGCTGATTCTTTTGATGAGTTAGATGTGACTATTCCTTGGCAAACATACAGAGACACTACCGATACGGTGACCAGCCAAGATTGGCGCTTGCAGCTCTATCATCCCTCCGAAAGATTCCGTCTGTACATTACCCGCAATAACGGCCCCTATGCGGGGTGCGGATTTGCCATTTTGTATGATCTAACACTGTCATGGAGAAAGCAAATGGTATGTTTTGAACCTACCACCAGGGAAACTTCAGGGGATTACTGTGAAAAACTGTTTGCAGGTACCAAAGCCAACGGGCAGGACCAGCTCTATTACTGGTTTCTTTCTTATTAAGTCTTATAAACTTTTTTGATACAGGCGGTAGCGTTTAATGGGATAGCAGCCGGCCTCGGTCATGCCACGGATAATGCCCTCGTTGTCCTCTAACACCCAAGACAGCTCCGCCTTGTCCCAGATAGCCACGCCGTATTTGACGATATGATTAATCAGTATTAAATCCAGCCCGCGTTTGCGGTGAGTCGGATCCACCCCCAGCATAATCATCCGCGCGTCCCGGATTTTATGCCACGCCCACAAAGCGCGCAGCACCCGCAGCGGATTTAAAAGCGACCCGTGCAAAATTTTCAGCACGTGACTCATGTTGGGAATAGCAATATAAAACGCAGCCGGCACGCCGTCCACTTCCATCATACAAGTACCTTCCGGCCGGACTATCCACTTGAGCTCATCCACCATATTTTGCATTTCCTGCTCGGATATAGGAGTGTGCCCCCAGTTACCGGCCCAGGCATCATTGTAAATTTTGCGAATAATTTTGGCCTCTTCGCTTAAATGTTTTAAATCCAGCCGCCGCAACGTAATCCCGGCAGAACGGCTGGCACGTGCCACAATTTTTTCAAACCGCGGACTAAACTTATCGTCGCGCGTACGTTCAAAAGCCAGCAAATCTTTAACCTTAGTAAAGCCTTCCTGCTCAATGAGCCGTGCGTAATACGGCGCATTGTAAGGCATCATGATAGCGGGCATCGTGTCAAAGCTGTCCACCAGCAGCCCGTATGCATAGTTAGACGACGGATTAGCCGGCCCGCGCACTGCGCTAACGCCCTGGCTGCGCAGCCATTTTTCTCCTTCGCTAAACAGCGCGTGGGAAACTTCTGCATCATTAATGCAGTCAAAAAATCCGAAAAATCCGATATTTTCGTGGTGATACTCATTGTAGATGTCATTCACAAACGCACACAAACGCCCGGCTACTTTGCCGTCTTTATAAGCCAGCAACAATTTGCGCCGCGCATGCGTCCAAAAGGTATGAGTAGGCAGTAACAGTTTACGCGCGTCCGCTTTCAATTCCCCCACCCAGTATGGGTCATGCTTGTATAAATCATACGGGAAATTGACAAACGCGTTTAACTGATTTTCTGCATCTACAACGTGAGTCGTCATACTGTTTCTGTTAAAAAACCCCGCGCTACGGCGGGGTTTAAATTTATTTGATTACACCTACTGCCCGCCCCGCTTTGGCAAATGCGTCAATGATTTGTTTGACGTGTTCGTCGGTATGCGTGGCCATTAAGGTTAGGCGCATCAGCGCGCGGCCCGGCGGCACGGCCGGACTGACTACCGGGTTAGAGAAAATGCCCAGCTCATGCAAGGCGCGCCACATCTTAAAGCAGTTTTCATTGCTGCCCACGTGTACCGGGATGACCGGAGTGGTGCTGGTGCCTAAATCGTAGCCCAATTCGCGCAGACCTTTTTTAAGGTTATCAGTCATGCGGAATAAATTGTCGCGGCGGGAAGTATCGTTTTCAATCAGCTCCAGTGCTTTATTAATAGACGCCACGGAAGCCGGCGGCAACGCAGCAGAGAAAATTTGGCTGCGCGCATTGTGGCGGATATAGTGAATAATATCGGCATCACCTACCACAAAGCCACCGACGGTGGCAAAAGTTTTAGAGCAGGTGCCTACCACGAGGTCCACTTCGCCGTTTTCCAGCCCGAAATGCTCGCAAGTACCGCGACCTGTTTTACCCAAAATACCGGTAGCGTGCGCATCATCTACTATGGTGCGGGCACCGTATTTTTTGGCAATTTTCACAATTTCCGGCAGCGGGCAAATGTCCCCTTCCATGCTAAACACGCCGTCCACAATAATCAGCTTACCTGATTCTTCGGGCAGTTTAGACAATACGCGATCTAAATCTTCCATGTCATTGTGTTTAAAGCGCACCATGTCCGCACCGGAAAGTTTTACACCGTCCAAAATACTGGCATGGTCTAATTTATCCACGATGGCATAATCGCCTTTTTTGAGCAAGCAGGAAACAACACCCAAGTTCATTTGATAGCCAGCGGAAAAGATAAGGGCGGCTTCACGGCGTTTAAAGCGTGCTAAGTGTTGCTCCAATTCTTCATGAAATTTAGTATTACCATTTAAAAAGCGTGATCCGGCGCAGCCCGTGCCATATTTGGCGGCGGCTTCGGAGGCGGTCTTTTTCATTTCGGGGTCATTAGCTAGTCCCAGGTAATTGTTGGACCCGGCCATAATATATTTTTTTCCGTTCAACATTACTTCCGGCCCTTGGGCGGACTCAATCGGCTGAAAGTAACCATAAATGCCCAGCTTCATAGCCAGCTTGGCATCTTTATAATTTCTGCATTTCTCAAAAATATCAGACATGTTTCTTTTCCTTTTTACTTCTGTACTTTTTTAATAATATTTGTTGTGGATCTGCCTTTTAGCAAAGCAAAACGCACTACTTTTCCTGCAAATTCGCGGCCCACAATTTCACTGGGCTTATAATCCCCGCCTTTCACCAATACATCCGGATAAATTAATTTTATCAAATTATAGGGTGTGTTTTCAGAAAATATACACACCGCATCTACCGCTTCTAACGCTGCCAGCACCAAGGCGCGGTCCGCCTCTTTATTGACGGGGCGGGTGGGCCCTTTTAAGCGTTTCACGGACGCATCACTATTTAACCCCACTACTAGCACGTCGCCTTTACTGCGGGAGAATTCCAGCACGCTCACGTGTCCGGCATGCAAAATATCAAAGCAGCCGTTGGTAAATACAATTTTCTTGCCGGCTTTGCGCTGTTTAGCCAGCCATAAACCCAACGCGCGGCGGCTGAAAATTTTATTTTTCGCCTTCATCTTTTTTCTCCGCCGCCAGCATCCGCTCAATCAGCCCGGTATCTGTATTTCCGGCGATAAAATCGGCTTGCGCCAAAATTTTCTGGTGGAAAGGAATAGTCGTTTTTACACCGCTGACCACAAATTCACCCAAAGCGCGGCGGCTGCGTGCAAGCAATTTTTCGCGGTCCGGAGCCGTGACAATTAATTTAGCAATTAAGCTGTCATAATAGCTAGGAATTGTGTAGCCGGTGTACATATGGCTATCTACGCGTATCCCTAGCCCGCCCGAGGGAATCCACTCCTCAATCGTGCCCGGGCACGGGGTAAAATTACGATCGCTGTCTTCGGCATTAATGCGGTGCTCCACCGCGTGGCAGCGCACAGCTCCGGCCTCGGCTTGCGTCAGCGTAAGCGGTTGGCCTTGTGCAATTTCAATTTGCATTTTGACCAGGTCCTGCCCGCAGACTGCCTCGGTAACCGGGTGCTCCACCTGAAGGCGCGTATTTACTTCCATAAAATAAAATTCTTTGGTGGGTGCCATCAAAAATTCTACCGTACCCACACCGCGGTATTTGGCAGCTTTAACCAGTTTAACAGCGGCCTCTTGCAATTTCTTGCGCACCGCCGGTGTGACAAACGGAGACGGAGATTCTTCCAGCAGTTTCTGGTGGCGGCGCTGCATGCTGCAATCGCGCTCGGCAAAGGCCACCGCGTTGCCGTAATTATCGGCGGCCACTTGCACTTCAATGTGGCGCGGATTTAAAACGAGTTTTTCAAAATAAACGCGGTCATCCCCAAAATTAGCTTTGGCTTCGGCTTGCGCGGTTTTCATCATGCGCTCTAAATCTTTTTCTTCCATACAGGCGCGCATACCTTTTCCACCGCCGCCCAAAGAAGCTTTAATCATAATCGGATAGCCGATTTTCTTGGCTACTTCGCGGAAGTTTTTGCCGACGACACCGTCAGAACCCGGCGTAATAGCCACCCCGCCTTTAACCGCAATTTCACGCGCGGTGCTTTTTACACCCAACAGGTTAATGGCCTCTGCGGTAGGCCCGATAAAAACCATACCCGCTTTGGTTACCGCGTCAGCAAAGTCTGCATTTTCAGATAAAAATCCATAGCCCGGATGCACCGCATCGGCCCCGGTAATTTTGCCAGCCGTCACAATGGCGTCAATGTTTAAATAACTCATGGACGACGGAGCCGCCCCAATACACACCGCTTCATCTGCCATGCGCACATGCAGGCTGCTGCGGTCCGCTTCGGAATAAATGGCGACGGATTTAATGCCCATTTCCTTGAGCGTGCGGATGACGCGTAGGGCAATTTCGCCACGGTTAGCGATAAGAACTTTTTTGAAAGGAGTAATCGTCACGTGGGCCATAATTTTACGGTTCAATGAAAAATAGCGGTTGGCCAAATTCTACCGGCTTGCCGTCCTCGGCAGAGATAATGCGCAGCGTACCGGCCACAGGGGCGGTAAGCGTATGTTTTTTGGCGGCACTTTCAATCAGACCCAGCGCATCGCCTTCCTTTAGGACTTGGCCTTCTTTGAGGACTAAATTTTTGCCTTTTTGCGCGGCATGGTAAAACCCGATAGCCGGCGCGGTAACAGCAGTTAAGTGGCACTCACTCACGACGGGAGCTGGCAATGCGTCCCGCGTTTTAATTTCAATACAGTTATGGTCTTTTTGATAACAAAATTCTGCTAAATCGGTGGTTTTGAGCCAACGCGTGATGTCCGTAACTAACTTAGTATCCATACTTCCTCTAAATAATTGCTAAAAATGTATATAGTTATTTTAGCATTTTTAGAGAAATAATAGGGGATTTTTAGCGTTTGGTAATTAAATAATACTTACCCGCACCGCCGCTGTGATGATATACCCCTCCAACGCTCACGCACAAAGATTCTGCATATTCATCCTCATTTCCAAGACAAAATAAAGCAGGATGATTATTCCCGAGGTAACGATTTACCTCTAAAGTCGCTCCGCTAATCACAGGGGTTGAAAAATATCCAGTCCCAGCGTTCCACGACGATACAGGCATGGAAATATCCAATACGTCTAAACTGCTGGGCCATTCTCCGGTGGCGGTGTAATATATTTGGACAGCGTCTAACAACGCGCGGCCTTGAACAAGTGCTTCTGTAAGGCGCGCCTTATCCACCGCTTTTCTATATTGCGGCAGCGCGATGGCAGATAATATACCAATAATGAGTACGACTACTAATAATTCAATAAGCGTAAACGCGCGCACGCTGTTATAAAATAAAGGAGCCATCCCCGAAATTTGTAATCGGGGATCTTCC
>CAJOLM010000078.1 GCA_905235355.1 uncultured Elusimicrobiales bacterium | reverse complement strand
AAACAGCCAAATAAGCGGGAGATCCCCGACAGAAACACTCGGGGATGACATATATTTTATAACGGCGGGGTAGTCGCGTGTGGCAGGCCGTTAAGAAGGGCTTTTAGCCCTAGGCTAGTAGGCAAGGGGTTTACCCGTAGTACTGTGAAAAACCCCCCGCTTTGCGGGGGGATGTTTATTAGTACTTCATAGCGCATCTCCGTTGGCGATGGTCAGGCAAAAATTGCTCATTTAAGTAAATTTTGGTATAATATGTCAAGGGTTTTTATGAATACGGCGGAGCAAATAAAACATAATTGGCAAGCAGTACAAAACGCTATCGCCAGAGCGTGCAAGCGCAGCGGGCGGGACGTAAACGCCGTATCCCTAATGGTTGTTACCAAATATGCCGCAGACGAGGACGTGCTTTCTTTGTTATCCACTCATCAAGTCCGTCATATTGGAGAAAGCCGCGTACAACAGGCAATTACCCGTTGGACACGGCCTACGTTTGCACAGTACCAGGTCGTAAAACATTTTATTGGACATTTACAGAAAAACAAAGCAGCCCAAGCGGCGGAATTATTTGACTTTATTGATTCTATTGACGATTTCCGCACTGCCCAGCTTTTAGACCAACATGCTAAACGGCTGCAAAAAAACTTGTCCGTCCTGGTGCAAATTAAACTGACCGACCGGGAGAGTCAATCCGGCGTGAGTTTAGAGCAGGCGCCGCGGCTGGTCAAAGAGCTGTCCACGTTAACACATATTAACCCTTGTGGCTATATGGCTATTGCCCCGCAAAGTGCAGATGCAGAAAGCTTGCGTCCGCTGTTTAGGCAGGTCAAAGCCGCATTTGACCGGGATTTCCCCCCGGCAAAAGGTCCGCGGTATTTATCGCTGGGCATGAGTAATGATTTTGAAGTGGCGGTGGAAGAAGGCTCTTCCTTGCCACGGGTAGGCAGTAAACTGTTTGCTCACCATTCGGAGGAATTATGATTATTAAGGTCCGTGTTATTCCCACTACCGGGCATAACGAAATTATCAGCCGCATTGGCAGCGTGCTGCGTATGAAAATTAAAAATAAAAAAGTGGATGACGATATTGCCAACGCCATAATGAAAACGTTCTTGGCGGATTTCTTTGCCGTGCGTGAGGACCAAATCATCATTGTAAAGGGGGCCAAAGGCAAGGAAAAAACCGTGGAAGTACGCGACAAGAGCGAAGAAGAGCTCCGTCAAATTATGGATTCTATTCCCTAATCTTTCCGCTTTCCGAACACCCTGCCACCCGGCGGGGTTTTTTGAGTACCTTACAGGACACCCCAGGCGGGAGCCTAGGGATGAATGCAAAAGCCTATATCTTCTTTTCGATGGTGGGAGTAAATGAAAAGGTAATAAGACGATACATCGAGATGCAAGGAAAAGAAGATATAGGCCGAACAATGAAATTGTTCGAATAGAAAGAAGTCCCGAGCGGAAGCTCGGGGAGTTTCACGGTATTAGTATATCAAATAATTCTTCCATATTTAGTAAAATATAGATATGTCCAAACTAAAAACAATTTTCTTCGGTACGCCGGAACTATCCGTGCCGTATTTAGAGTTTCTGCATGAGCTGACCGACGTACAATTGGTGGTCACACAGGCCGACAAGCCACGCGGACGCGGTATGGTCATCACGCCTTGCCCCGTCAAACAGCGCGCGCTGGAACTGGGACTGCCTGTGCTCTCTCCGGAGAAAATGAAAGATATTTTGGACGACGTGCAGCAAATCCCTTTTGATTTGGGCGTCGCCGTGGCGTTTGGTAAAATTTTCCGCCCGAACTTTTTAGCACTGCCGAAACTGGGCATTATTAATGTGCATTTTTCCTTGCTGCCGCTACTACGCGGTGCAGCCCCCGTGCAGCATAGTTTATTTCAAAATTTTCAGACAACCGGTGTCAGCGTGTTTTGGATTGAGCCGGGGCTGGATGACGGCCCGCTGTTTTTGCAAAAATCTATCCCGGTGGACCCGGCAGATAATGCCGAAACTTTATTTGCCAAACTCGTTCCGCTGGGGCTAGATGCTTTGCGCGAAACCCTGCAAGAAATTGCCGCTGGACATCTTGTCAAAACCCCGCAAGTAGGTGAGCCGACCCTCGCGCCGCAAATCAGCAAAGAAGAAGCGGTGCTTAATTTTCAAACCATGACCGCGGAGCAAATTCATCATAAAGTACGCGGGCTTGCTTGTGGCCCCAAAGCGCGCACCTTCATTGCGCTACACGGCAAAACCGAGCCACTGCAAATTTTGCGCACCACACTGGCCCAAGACACCCCCGCCCAACCCGGTGTGGTGCTGGCCGTTGAAAGCCAGCGCGGAATTTTAGTAAAATGTATGCAAGGAAGTATCTGGATTAACGAGGTACACCCTGCCGGAAAAAAGCCTATGTCCGCCGCGGCCTTTGCCAACGGACACGGTATTAAACCTGCAGACGGGGTGTTTGTGTTGTATGGCAACTGAAACAGACAATAGCTTTGAAGAATTTATCGGCAAGAAAAACCGCTCCTCCCGCCGCAAATGGGTAGTAGCACTACTGGTGCTGGTGTTTTTTGCTGCTTTGATTTTTGTATCCATTGACTGGGTCATGGGTGCTCTAGTACATACCCGCAAAGAAGTGCAAGTACCCGATATTACCAAAAAACCAGTCACCACCGCTTTAAATGCATTAGCCACTGTTAACCTGGCCCTGAAACAAGCCGGAGTAGAATTTGCCGAAGGCGTAGCTCCCGGCTCTGTACTGCGTCAAATTCCGTCTGCCGGTAGCACCGTGCGCGAAGGTCGCGTGATCCGCGTGTGGATTAGCCAAGGTGATGAAATGGTCTTTGTGCCGTCTGTCACCGGGCTGGATTTGCGCGCCGCACAACTGGCTATCCGCCAGGCTGGGTTGCAAGTAGAAAAAGTAGAACATGCCTATTCCTTAACTATGGAAAAAGGACAAATCATTTCCCAAAAACCCGCAGCAGACAGTATGCTTACCCGTGGGGACAAGGTCGTCATTACTTTGTCTGATGGCGAGCCTCCTGCCAGCGTGATTTTGGTGCCGGATTTCCATAATAAAAAATTGGCCGAAGCTACTCTGTGGGCCAGCACGCAAAACATCAATTTGATTGTCAAAGAAGATGCTACCTCGCCTTTCCCGTATGGCACCATTGCCGCCCAACGCCCGGGCGCGGATAGCGAAATTGCACCCAATTCCAATTTAGAAGTAACCGTCAGCCGCCGCCCGGCTTCGGATGATGAAAAGACGTATCACTTGCACTATGAATTGCCGCAAGGCAAAAAAGCCATGCGCATCCGCGTAGTCATGGAAGATGCCAACGGCGAGCGCGAAGTGATTAACGAGAGTAAACAGCCCGGCAGCAAGATTGATTTAGAAGTGCCCTACAGTGGCAAGGCCACCTTCCGTATTTTATCGGACGGCATCTTGGTACGGGAGCGCGAAATACAATGAGTTCCCAAACGGCCCCCGGAAATGGTAAAATAAAGATTGCGCCTTCCATTTTGTCGGCCGACTTATGGCAACTCGGAAACCAAGTGGACCAAGTGCGCCAAGCAGGGGCCGATTGGCTGCATATAGATGTCATGGACGGACATTTCGTCCCCAATTTAAGTTTTGGCCCGGCGACCGTAAAAAGTTTAAAAGGCCGCGCACAATTACCGCTGGACGTGCACCTAATGGTGCAAGAACCGGTCAAATTTATTGAGGCATTTGCCAAGGCAGGAGCGGATTTATTAACCGTTCACATAGAAGCCGAAAATGCCAAAGAAGCTCTTTTAAAGATTAAAGAATTAGGCGTCAAAACGGGATTATCCATTAAGCCCGACACAGACCCGCAAGCGGTTGAGCCGTTTTTGCCGCTGCTGGATTTGGTGTTGGTCATGACCGTGCAGCCCGGCTTTGGCGGGCAAGGTTTTCTGCCCGGCAGCCCGGCGCAAATCAGTACCGTATGGCAGCTGATTCACAAAAGCGGACGCCCGGTTTATGTAGAAGTGGACGGCGGCATTAATGCACAAACCGCTGCCCAGGCTGCGCAAGCGGGCGCAGATGTGTTTGTAGCGGGTAATGCTATTTTTGCCGCGGACAATCCGGCGCAGGCTTTAGCCGATATCCGCCAGGCAGCCCAGCGCGCCGCACAGATTTAATTACAGCCCTTCGGGGCGAATATAAGGAGAAGTAAAATGGCAGTCGTCATTAGATTACAAAGAGTGGGCAAAAAAGCCCAAGCGCAATACAGAGTCGTAGCGATTGAAAAGAAAACCGCCGTCGGTTCTGAAGCGAAAGAAGTACTCGGTATTTATCATCCGACCAATAAAAATGCTGCAGAGCAAGTTAAACTGGATTTAACCCGCGTGCAACATTGGATTAAAAATGGTGCTAAACCGTCTGAAACGGTAGCCAGCCTGATCAAAAAGGCCGAAGCTGCTGCGAAATAATTGTTATGAAAGAGTTAGCCACTATCCTTCTCAAATCCCTCTCCGCTAACCCGGACAATGTGGTGGTAGAAGAAAAAGTTGAGAATAACAAAATTTACCTGACGACCCGCGTGTCTGCAGAAGACAAAGGCAAGGTCATCGGGAAAGACGGCTGCATTATTAAGGCCGTGCGCACGGTGCTCAGCGCCGCGGCGGCCAAAAAAGATGTAAAAGTCACATTAAAGCTGGAAGACTAATGCTCAAAGTAGATGTCGTCACAGCGTTTCCCGAAATGCTGTCCGCGCCCTTAGGACAAAGCATTATCGGCAGAGCGCAAAAAGCCAAGGTGCTGAAATTGGGGTTTACCAACCCGCGGGATTTTACCGACGATAAGCACCACACGTTAGACGACAGACCCTACGGCGGCGGCCCAGGGATGCTGATGAAAGCAGAGCCGCTGTATAGAGCGATTAAGAAGCTGCGCAAGAAAAATTCGTTGGTGATTTTGACCAGTCCGCGCGGACAGACGTTCTCGCAGACGTTGGCTAAAAAATTAGCCAAGAAAAAACACCTGATTTTCGTTTGCGGGCATTATGAGGGGATAGACGAGCGTGTGTATCCCGAGATGGACCTGGAAGTGTCGCTGGGAGATTTCATTTTAACCGGCGGAGAATTGGCAGCAGCTGTGATGATAGACTCAATCACCCGGCTTTTGCCTGGCACTTTCAAAAAAAGTGATGTAACCGTTTCAGAGTCCTTTGAAGAAGGACTATTAGAGGCGCCGCAATATACCCGTCCCGAAGTATGGCGGGGTAAAAAAGTACCGCAAATACTGTTAAGCGGCCACCATAAAGAAATGGAAAACTGGAAACGGGAGCAAGCGCTGAAGTTAACAAAAAAATATAGACCCGATTTGCTAAAAACCTCTCAGGCAAAAAAGGCCGCAACGAAAAAAGAAACAAAAAAGGTGACTAAAAAATCACCCAAGAAAAAAACGAAATGATTTTTCGGAGGAAGTAAAAGTTATGAACATTAACCAAATTAAACACAATCTTAAAACCAACGTACCGTCCTTTCAATCCGGCGACACGGTACGCGTCAAAGTAAAAGTAGTAGAAGGCGAAAACGAACGCGTGCAAGCGTTTGACGGCGTTGTTATCGCCCGCAAAGGCAGCGGCATTGGTGAAACCTTCACCGTGCGCAAAATCTCCTTTGGTGTGGGTGTGGAAAGAATTTTCCCGATTCACTCCCCCCGCGTGGAAAGCATTGAAGTATTGAAACACGGTAAAGTGCGCCGCGCCAAACTGAACTACTTAAAGAAACTGTCCGGCAAAGCAGCCCGCTTGCAGGAAGTCAAAAAGAACACAACCGAAGAAACTGAACAAGCTGCTCCCGCCGCCCAAGCCGCGGCCGAGGCCAAATAACAGTTATCTGTTTATTTCCTCTGATTTAAAACCCTCTGTTACATAAGACAGAGGGTTTATTATTTTCCGGCAGCCCAAGCTTGGCATAGTTGTTTCTCATAATTTGATACACTCGTATAAGCATGGCATATTCTTTGGCCGCTGGTATTAATTGCTAAACTGTACACAATACCCGATTTATATTTAGCCACTAAGGCAATATCAGACTGTTCTCCTTCACAATTGCTGGCCATTAAGTGAAAGTTTGAGGTTGCAATACCATTTATCGTTCCACAATATTTTACACCCTCTCCTACATACCCGGTATCTAATTCTTCAATATTTCTTGTATACGTACCATTAGCCATTTTATATATCTGCTGAGCCTGGGATATCTTCTCTACAGCCATAATAGCCTCTGTCATACGTGCTTTCTCTACTGCCTTTTCATATTGCGGCAGTGCGACGGCAGCCAGTATGCCGATAATAAGTACGACGACTAATAGTTCAATAAGCGTAAATGCACGATTTTTCATAGTACGTCCTCCTGTTTTAATTTCAATATAGCAAAATTGTATCAAAAAAAAAAAACAAGTCAAGCCCTATTTTTACGACGAGAAAACAATAAAAAACCTCTGCCTTAAGCAGAGGTTTCAAAAAACATATCCATTAATCCCAGGTGGGTTTTAATTTTTTAAGCGCTTTTTTGATAGTGGGCTTTAAATCCGGCCGCGCGTGGTCAATAAATAGGTGACCTTCCAAATGGTCCATTTCATGCTGAAACGCCTTGGCCAGTAGCCCGGTGGCATGCGTGCGGACGCGCTCCCCTTTTTCATTGGTATATTCCAGCGTCACTTCGGCAGCGCGCGGCACTTCCACCCACAACCCGGGCAAAGACAGGCAGCCCTCTTCTTCCACCACTTCGCCTTGTTTGTCCGTAAATTCCGGATTGATAATGACATAGCGTTTGAGTGGAGCATCTTTTTTGTCAGATTGCGGAATTAAAATAAGTGCCATGCGGTACGGCAGCCCGATTTGATTGGCCGCCAGCCCCACCCCATGCACGGACAGACACGTTTCTTCCATATCTTTTAGCAGCGTGGGCAGCAGCGGCTGCAATGTCTTAAAATCCGTTGGTTTTAATTTTTGGCGGAGAATCGGGTCCCCGTATTTAACCACTTTATAAATCATATTTGTATTATATTTCGCCGCGGGCGGCAGCCGTTTGAGTAGTTTAGCAGCCTCTTTGATATCCGCCGCTTGCGTCAAATATGCGCGCGCTTGCTCCGTGTTTCCCAGCGCATAATACACCGAGCCTAAATGATAAGCTACTTCCGTATTTTGCGCGATAAAAGACTCGTCTATTTGCTTAAGCAAATCAAGCGCCTGCTGGTACTTTCCCTGACGGTAATAAACCCACGCCATAGAATCCATAAAGGCGCGGTCTGACGGACTTAAGGACAGGGCCTTGCTGAGCAGTTCCTGTGCCTCATCTAAGCGGATATTGCGGTCTGCTAAACTAAAGCCCAGCAAATTATACGCAGCTGCATTTTTCGGATTTTGATCCAAAAGGGTGCGCAGTTGCTCTTCCATTTGCGAATATTTTCCCAATGCATCCAGCGCATACGCATAGGCCAGGCGAGCGTTCTCGTATTTAGGGTTCGTTTTCAATACCCCTTCCAGCACGCGCGCAGCTTTGCGCGGTTGCTTTTGGTCTTGCAAAAGTAGCGCGTAGAAATAACCGACTTCTACATTATTTTCAAATTTTTTGTACGCTTGCTCCAAGGTCTTTAGTGCCGCTTTACTATCCCCCATTTGTTGCTGATAAAAGCTGACTTGAATCCACTTGCCGGCATCTTGCGCAAAGCCATTGGTTTCGCGCAAATACTGCGCAGCAGCGGCGAAATCTTTATCTTGCTCGGCATACAACGCCAGAAAATAGCCGGCGGCATCATCGCCGCTGTCTGCTTTTTTGGCCTTTTGGAAATACTCTTTGGCGCGGGGATGGTCTTTGACTATTACATACACAGAGCCCATGTGGGAAAATACGGCGGCACTTTCATACCCCATTTTTTCTACTTCTTCCAGCTCGTGCAGCATAAGGAAAAAATTGCCTGTTTTTTCATAAATTTCCGCACGTGCCAAATACGGCTCTACATATTGCGGATTGGTTTTGGTAGCACTGTTGTAATACTCCAGTGCTTTGACAGGTTGTTTGCGCTGCCAGTATAAATTGCCGGTGTAATAGTCCAGCGCGGCGGATGTCTCCGGGTACGCTGTTTTGCGCTCCTGCAATTTAGCCGCGGCCCGGTCCACATCCAGCACGCTAATAAGCGTTACATACTGGTATAAAATGCGGCTGTCCTCAGGCGATTTGTCCAAAGCTTGTTCGTAGTAATCTTGCGCTTGTGACAAATTACCAACGCGCAACTGATACAAGGCATAAACGGCTAAATCTTCGCTGGTGGCGTTCTCCGGGTCCAAGAAATCAGCATATTTTTGGGCGGACTCTATTTCGTTTGCCTGCAAGTAACACAGCAGCAGCTGCCGCCGGATAAAACGGCTTTCCGGTGCGCGGGGCAGTAGTTTTTCGTAATGGCTGCACGCTTGCGGATCCTGTGCCTGTAAGGCCATTTCTGCCTGCACAAAATCTACATACAATGCAGCCTCTGCCTTGCCCTGCTCAGAAATAGCCAGCTCTTTTGCGCCTAATCCGCATGCAATCAAACAAAGCAATATAGTCCACGCTTTTTTCATAAATCTTTTCCTAATAATAGCCCGTCACATCCCGGGCCATAAAAATTTTTGCGTACACCCGCTTGCACAAAGCCCGCTTGGGCGTATAATTTTTGTGCGGGCACATTATCTTGCGCTACTTCTAATGTCACCCGTTTGACCCCGCGGGTGGCCAGGTCTGATAGTACTTGCGCAAGGAGTTGCTTGCCAATGCCCCGGCGCGTATAATCCGGCACAACGGCTACATTTACAATTTCAGCACTATCCTGCACGGCGCGCGCCGACACAAAACCGACTGCTTTTCCCCCGTCAAACGCGCACCAAATTACCGCGCAGGTTTGTGTTATTTCACTGGCAAATCCGCTCGCCCCCCAACCCGCGGCCCGCGGCTGCGTTTGTTCAATTACAGCGCAAGCAGCTGCATCTGTTTGTCGGGCAAGGCGGAAGGTAATCATTTTTCCAGTTCAAAGCGCGCGGGTTTAAGATACAACGGCTCCAGCGCGTCTTTTTCATAAAGGGGATTTTGCACCATTTCCAGCAGCGTCTGACCGCGCACGCGGCAATCAGCCATCGGTGCTAAACGGCAGCTGCCAGGCAGCAGCACGGCTAAAGATGCTCCGTCTTTATCCATTCCCACGACGTACAAAGGCGCTTTTTGTACCGTAATTTTGGCTAGCAGCTCCTCGCGGCTCATCCATTGGGGAGGCTCTTGGTGCGTATCAAAAATTTGCAAAAAATATTCTTCGCGGAAGGCATGCAGCACAACTGCCAGCACCCCGTCATCATGGCCTTTTTTCCAACGTAAAAACGCCGGGGATTCTTCCGCCTGTCGGTGTAAAATATCAAATAAAGTAGCTCCCGTCACCTTTGCGCCGTTTAGCTCACGCAACATAGACGCAAACGTCAGCGAAATGCGAATGCCCGTAAAACGCCCCGGCCCGCGCACCACAAATACTTGCTTAATATCGGTTAGTTCTGCCTGTACTTTTGCCAACGCGCGTTCAATCAGCGGCAGCAAAAAACGCTCTTGCTTAATGCCGGTATGCCGCACGGACAGCTGTTTTTCCCCGTCGGATACTGCGGCAAGCAAGGTAGGGCCTGTACTGTCCAAAGCCAGCGTTATTTGTTTGCGTGTTGCCATAATTCCTCCGCCAATGCACGTGATACCGGGCCGGAAAAAGTGAGCGTAATTTGCCGCTTATCCCCCCCCAGCAGCGTAAAATCCATTTCCAATCTGTCTGCCGGCAGCATACGCGCCAGCGGGTCCGGCCACTCGGCTAAAATGATTGCTTTTTCGTCTTCCAGCATTTCTTCAAAACCCAAATTAAATACTTCCCCTTCAGACAGGCGGAACAAATCAATGTGAAACAGAGTAAAGCGTCGGTTTTGGTAGCGTTTCATTAAGCTAAAACTGGCACTGGTGGGAGAGCTTTTCAGCCCCAGTGCCGCTGCCACTCCTTTGACAAAAACAGTTTTGCCCGCGCCAATGGGTCCACGCAAAAATACAATTTCCCCGCCGCGTAGCAGCGACGCAAAATCCCGCGCCAGGGTTTGCGTGTCGTGGGCAGAGTTAGTGGTAAAGGTAAACTTATTCATTAGCGCACCGTCTTAATACATACCATACGGCCATTTATTTCCGTGCGGTCTAAATTGGTGGGGTCCAGCACGTCCTGTCCGTCCACCACATACACATATTTATATTCTCCGGCGGGAAGTGCGACCGAGATTTCAAAATATCCGCGCGAATAACCTTTTAAGAAAAGCGGATTTTTTCCCCAGCCGTTGAAATCAGCTTGCAGCTCTACCTTTTCTGCGCCGTTGGCGGTTAAAAAGAAGGTGCGGAATTTGATTTCGGTATTTAATTTTTCGGGCGTTATTTTAGCAGCGCGGGCAGGGTCTTGCGTATCTGATGCCGCACTTTGCACGGCTCCGTCCACAGCACCCGACGTATAATCATAATAGTCCTCTGCCGCCGTAAAAAACCACGTCAGCCCCGCACAAAGCAGCAGCAAAAACAGCACAAATAAAGCACCCGGTTTTTTAACGCTCTGCTTCATCTAAAAATTCCCTCTCTTTAAAACTCGCCCCGTATTGGGCAGCCAGTGCTTTAACGGCTTGCGGATTAGCTCCGGTGTTTTCTACACAACTGGCGGTCACGCGGTCAAATCCGGCGGTAGCGCATTTTTGGATAAATTCAAGTACGGACGAAAATCCGTTTTCATACCCCGGCGCCGGACACATGAGCTGCCGCCACAAGGTTTCATTTTCCGCATTTAAGCTGACATTGACGATATCCACCGCCGTTTTTAAATCGGGCACAATGTCGCGCCGGTTGATTAAATTGCCCAGCCCGTTCGTGTTTAAGCGGATTTTAAAAACGGGATATTTCCCCGTCGTGCGCACTTGCTTAAGCCACTGGCCCACGGATAGCAAAACATCTAGCCGCATCGTGCTTTCACCATAGCCGCAAAACACCACCTCTTTAAAAGGGGCCGCGTCCATTTCTTGCTGCAAGGCGGCTTGTACTTCTTGGGCGGTAGGCTCATGCCCTTGCAAATTTAAATTGTTTCCGTGAAAGTCCATTTCCCATTTTGTTTTAATGCAAAAGGTACATAAATTGGGGCAGCGGTTGGTGATATTTAAATACACCCCCTCTGCAAAACGATACACGCTTTTTGGTTGAGAACTGGTCATATTCTTATTATACCAATTAAACGGGCCTATATCGGTGACTGGTCAAGCATTGGTAAAAATTACTAAAATTTAAATAATGGAAGGGTGGCCGAGTGGTTTAAGGCGTCAGTCTTGAAAACTGATATACATCGAGGGTTCAAATCCCTCTCTCTCCGTTTTTATTTTAAGAGATTTTCCGACGAAGAAATATAACAAGACTTCCCTATTTTTGCGGAAGTCTTTTTTTAATGGAGTTTAACCAAATTTAGCCAAAATTGATGCAATTTTGTCACAAAAATGTCACTGTTTTTGTCATCTTAAAACGCGTGAATTTTTGTCACTGTTTGCTTTTAGCAGCACCTTTTGCTTGATTTAAAAAATACTTAATGACATATGACAATTTATGCAAAATGCAAAGTCCATTTTCAAATTTGCATAGATTTTTCACTTGATTCTAATAGAATTAAACAGAATACCTTTTGCTGATTATATCTATTTCCCTGAACTTATAACAAATTGGGCATAAGCCAATAATAGCCCAATCACTCATCAAGCGCAACCTCTTGTTCTGCTTGATTATAAATCTCAACTTGATTGTTAACGTCTATACGATTAACAAGCCATCCCTTTAATTGGCAATTTTGGATAAAATCGTCGATTTTATTTTCGCCCTTGATATGTTTCAGAGAGATAATCACACCAAAATTAATCCCACGTTCATAAATGTTATTTAACCGTTCTGTCCTTTTAAGACTCAATCCCCAAAGTCCAGTCTCGTATGTTTTTTTACCTTGATTTCTTCCTGTGGATGTCTCTCTAATATGTTTAACATTGTTCCATTTCTTAAAATACTTTCTTGCATCCGCTTCTAAAGTATGATGCCCAGGAACAGATTGATAATTATTGTCAATTGGTTTAATTTTTCCATTAATGCGACCAAATTGAATATCCAATTCGGTATTAGTATAATCCACTCCTTGATTGCGTGAACATAATGGAAAATAACATAAAGTGGCTTTAACAATAAAAGGATGTTTCCCGTGATAAGAGGGAATAGGAATATTGTATGTATATGTGTTATATGTCTCTGACTTTCCTGCTAACATAAAACGGATTTCATCATTGCTACTAGATATAATATCATTAATATCAATTGGAACAACTCCATAACCTTTTAGGTCGGTCGCTTCGTCTGTCTGGAGTCCCCACGTTGTAGAAGAATGTAAAAGTAAGGCTTTTGCCAATTCCCGGTTTAACCCTAAAACTTCAATTAAATAACATAATTTTCTAGAAATCCAAGGAGCAGCGAAAGAAGTCCCAGATACGAAACTTTCTCCCGTAGGGGTACATACTCTGATTTTTTGTACAGTATCTCCTCCGTAATAACTAACATCTGGTTTCCTAAAAAAGGACAAAACAGGACCTCTCCTACTATAACTTGTAGGTTGGTTATTAAAATTAACAGCATTAACTACTATAGAATTTATAGAATCAGCGGGAGCACCCAATCGTACTATATTTTCTTCGAGTTTATTAGTTCCCGCTATAACAAATACAACATCGTTCTCATATTGTATTTTATCCAAAATAGCTGCTTCAGGAGAGATAGAACTAAGATTTATTTCGGTTTTTGCTCCAAGGCATAAATTCCATACTTTAATGTCTGTATTCTGTATTATAATTTCCTGAATTTTCCGTAAAATAGTAAAAGAACTAAATTGTTTACCTGTGGCCACACCAAAATGTCTCACTTTAAATCGTCCACAATGGTCATTTAAGCGCGGATTGAAAGAAGGACCATCTACAATAAGCGAAGATACTGCTGTACCGTGTACATAATCCTCTTGAGTTTTCGGAATATTGTCATCTATCATTTCACGATAATCAACCCATTCAGAAAAATACACGTTCTTGTCAAATAAAGTGTCAATAACACCAATAGTAGGCTCATTAGTAGGAGATGGAATGGTAAACGCCTGGGACGAATTGGATAAGAAATCCTCACTAGTAATATCATTTAAGTCACTTACTGCCATCGATATTAAGAAAGGGGCTTTCTGATGTAGCAAAGAAATTTGGGCAGGTGATAATAGAACCGTTGTATTATTTAAAATACGACTATCTAAAACGCTAATTCCTAATCTTTCAAGTAGTTGTTTGGTATTTATTCCCGTATCATATAGAGTAATAATTGCTGGTTCTTTAAATGAAATATCCTCCATCAAAATATCAAATTTCTGTACATAGTAGCAGTCTACTATTGCGTTTACAAAACTTGTCTTTGATATTTGCACTGCAGGAATTTTGATAAGTTCTTTGTTAACAGAATCAATTTGGGAATGTGTAATTCTTCCATTAAATACAGGTAATTCCAAAATAGAAAGGCAGTCCCTTAATATTCTAATGGTTCTGACTATAGTGTCCAAAGAGACCAAATGAGTTATAATGTGTCTCTGATTAGTCTCGTTGTAAAATCGGGCTCCCACAATTGACTGATTAGGGGAATTAGATGTATTCTCCGAAAGTAAGCACCGAATTCTATTGGTTTTTGCCGCTAACTTGATATAATACACACTCACCAGTGCCCCTTGGATTATTTGTTGATTTTGTTGCCAAAAAGTATATAATTCCTCCAAATTAGATAATAGTCCCCGCACCTTACTGCTATCCACAAATTCATTTGTATTTGCAGGGATATTCGCAGGTCCCATTTTATTTGTACGAGATGCTTGGTCAAATGTGCCTTTCAGATACAATACATTGTTCACAATTACAATTCCTTCAACTCACGAGAAACAGAACTTTTAGAAACTCCTGTTAGTATTTCTATTTCACGGACAGTAAATCCTTGTTTTTGCAAGTTTTTTAACGATATATCTTTATTGGGAAAAATTGAAAAATAAAGCCGTCTTAGATAGTCAAATTCATCATTAGACGAACTAAACGCTAGAGCCGTACGGATTAGATTTTTCAGTTCACCTGGATATGGAATTGGATTCATACATTTAATTATTTTTCTAAATAAATGAATATTCCTTCCAGCGAATTTAAATTTGACCAAAAACTTGTTTAATAACGCCTCGGCAATTAGCAATAAATCATTTTGAGAATAGGCATTAAAATCTATAACAGAATCAAATCGTCTAATTAGTGCCTTGTCAAACGACTTATATAAATTAGTCGTTGCAATAAGCACTAATTTTTCATTAAGACCATCTAATCCTTTCAGAACAGCCGAAGTTGCTCTTCCCATTTCCCTTAAATCATTTTGATTAACTCTATCCATAGCAATAGCATCTATCTCATCCATTAAAATGATAGCTTCTTCTGGCTGAGAAAGTTGAGACAATTCATTAAACATTAACGCAATATTCTTAGCAGTTTGTCCTAATTTACTGTCTATAATAACATCAAAATTGACAATAAATAATTTCCGATTTAAAATGCGAGCAACCTGCTTCGCTGTTTCTGTTTTTCCAGTCCCAGGTGCCCCTACAAATAAAAACTTATGGACTCCCACATTATGCCCTATCGCATTTAAAATTCCCAAAATTTTATCTCTAATCTCATTAGGGAGCGGTAAAGAATCAGTTTGAAAATCTACCGATTTTATAAATTTAAGATTTATTGAATGCTCTTGCGGTGACAGAGTATGTACATCTGAAAGTAAAGCCATAATATATTCCGCTAGTTGTACATCATTATTTCTGTCGAAATCTTGAGCAATTTCATAAGCTTCGTTTCGAAACGCAGTATCATTTTTTTCCGCGTGATACTTGATGAGATTTAATATATTTTTCTTTTTCATAACCCTATCCCTAACAATAGTATAAACAAAATGGGACAAAAAATCAAGTTTTGGGACAAAAAACAAACAAAGCAACAAATCATTATTAGCGGCTATAATCGGCGCATCAAAAATAAGGTTTTGGAGGCTAGCGGTCATTTTACCAGATGATAACATTGCAAAAATAAAATACTGGATTCCGGAATAAAAAGGCCGGGTAAAAAAATTTTATAGAAATTTTATGGAAGTTGCCCCCGTTCAAAATTAAGTGACTCCGTTCTTTCATCTATATATATCCCCAATTTAGTACCCTTAAATGACATATTTTTTTTCATTTACCGATATAAACCTATCCTTTTACCGCGTCATATTAGAATAGGGACTTATATTTTGTGTGTGTGCTAGTCGTCATTGCTCTGCCAAAAGGCGTATTAAAGGCCACTGTTAAGCCATTATCCTCAAAATGTTCCTGCAAGGCCGCCAGGACAGAATCATCAGGCTTGGTATCGTCCTCCTTAAATCCTAGATATGTATGGGGAAGGCATCCAATCCGGACTCTCCTCTACATTAGGCAAATATAACCCTGTATGCGGCAGCCAAGCAACAATTTTTTCA
>CAJOLM010000077.1:2639-8485 GCA_905235355.1 uncultured Elusimicrobiales bacterium | reverse complement strand
GTTTTATTCATACTTTCATAAGCCTGTGCCAGCTCATACATCATTTCCGGTGCGCGTTGCGTTTGCGGATAAGTGAGCAACGCCTGGTCCAAGGCAGCGGCCTGCTGCTCTAAATCCTTCATGCGGCGTTTGGCCACGTCTGCCGCCTGCTCCAACATAGATACATACTTATCTTCATCACGGGAAAATACCGCTGCCCCTTGCAATAAAGTATCATACGCTTCCTGATAATTTTTGGTTTTGACTAGCACATCGGCTTTGCCCGTCCACGCATCATAGGCAATTAGCTGCATGCCTAAATCGGCAATGGCTTTGTCATAATATTCAATGGCCGACTCATAATGTTTATGATTTTCTTCCAGCACAGCCATGTGTTTATAGACAATGCCGCGCTCCGAAGAAGTGGGATATTGCTTGAGCACTTGTTTGTACAAGGACATAGCCGTTTCATAATCGTCCAAATCCGAGGCATACACGTCAGCCGTCATGCGCAAACTGGCTGCTTTGTACGCGGTTTGCGGCATCAGTTCATTGGCCTTTTTATATTCCGTAACGGCAGCTAAAAAATTACCGTTTTGGCGGTGCCAATCCCCATAGAGCAAGGTCAATTTATCCGTATGATTATACGTGGGATATTGTGCAAAAAAATCTTCAAACAAATCACACACCGGCTCATACACTTTGTCCAAATTGGTTTGTACCAAATGCTCCAGCAGCGCAGCTTTGCGCTCTTGCATAGACGGAAGGGCTGACGTATCCACCGCCAGTAATTTAAGAGCTTTGGCTTTTTCTTTGCGGTTAATATTGTCCATAACGTTTTCCACATTAGAAGACAAAACGCTCAAATCAGAAGCACTGGGGAAATAAAAACGCACCTTATATAAGGTAATCAAAGCTTCTTTTTCCTGCTCTGCACGCAGAGCATAATCGGCTTGCATCAGCAGCGCGGTTTTGACGTCCGGGTCGTTTTCATTAACGCGTATCCACTCCGCCACGTCTTGTGCCAAAGCCGCCGCAAACGCGCGGTCCTGTTTAGCATTAGCTCCTTTACTTACCGCTTGACGTTGGTAAAAAGCCAGCACCGCATTTTCCACCGCAAAGGCCGGCAAGCACAAAATACTTAATACAGCTACGAAAATAATTTTTTTCATGTCTGCTCCTATCTGTAATTGGTAAACTGCAGCTCCAGACCAAAGTCCTTCTCGCGCAGCAATGCTTGCGTGGCCTGCAGTTCGTCTTTAGATTTAGAAGATACGCGCAGCTGGTCGCCTTGGATAGAGGCCGCTACTTTCAGCTTGGCATCTTTAATTGTTTTCGAAATTTCTTTTGCTTTTTCTGACGGGATACCCTGCTGGATTTTAATGCTTTGCTTGGCATTACCGCCTAGGGCCGCTTCCACTTTGCCTTGTGTTAAATTTTTAAGTGCCACCCCGCGTTTAGCAAGACGCGTAAACAACACGTCGCGCAACGCGCCTACTTTATATTCATCACTGGAGTGCAAATTAAGCGCGCTTTCTTTTTCACTCAGTTCAATGCTGGAGTTAGTTCCCTTAAAGTCATAGCGGTTGGCTATTTCTTTGCCGGCGGCGCTGACTGCCTCGGCAATTACGTTTAAATCCACTTTGCTGACAATATCAAAACTATAGTCGGCCATATTTCCTCCTTGCGCTGCCTGCGCAACGCGTATGTTACACATATTATATATTTTTTGTACAATGGGGGTAGCGGAGTATGCTGCCAAAGCGCCGCCGCGAAATTTAAATAGGAGAAATATCAGCCGGTGGAAGTAGCTGTTTGACCGGATATTGCTTATGTATATCAAAACACGCTTGACTGTCATGAATTTTCTCCAGTTTGCCGTATGGGGTGCCTATTTAACATCTATGGGCATTTTCCTGGCGGGAGCTGGACTGGGTGATAAAATTGGTTGGTTTTATGCGACACAAGGTTTTGTGTCTATTTTTATGCCTGCCGTCATCGGCATTGTGGCCGACCACTGGATCCCGGCACAAAAGCTGCTGGGTATTTGCCACATTTTAGCAGCTTTATTTATGGCGGGCGCGGCATATTTTGGTGCGCAAGGCCATATTGATTTTGCCAGCTTATTTGCCTGCTACACATTAAGCGTGGCGTTTTATATGCCGACGATTGCCCTCTCCAACTCCGTGGCTTACACGGTGCTGCGCCAGCAAGGGTTAGACACAGTAAAAGTGTTCCCCCCGATCCGCGTGTTCGGCACGGTGGGTTTTATCGTGGCCATGTGGATTACCAACTTTGCGCAATTTCAAGTCAGCTACGCCCAGTGGTATTTCTCCGCCGTGCTGGGTTTAATCTTGGGTCTATATTGTTTCACGATGCCCAACTGCCCCACCTGCGCGACCGAAGCCAAATCCTTAGCTGAAGCACTGGGCTTAAAAGCGTTTGCTTTATTTAAAGAAAAAAAGATGGCTGTTTTCTTTATCTTCTCCATGCTGCTGGGTATGTCTTTGCAAGTGACCAACGGTTTTGCCGGGCCGTTCATTACCAGCTTTAATGAATTGGCAGGTTTCACAGGCTCTTGGGGTGCCAACAATGCCACCGCGCTGGTGTCTTTATCCCAAATTTCCGAAACCTTGTGTATCTTGCTAATTCCGTTCTTCTTAAAACGCTACGGCATTAAAAAAGTAATGTTGATCAGTATGTTGGCGTGGGTACTGCGCTTTGGCTTCTTGGGCCTGGGCAATCCGTCCACCGCGCTGGGTATGCTGCTGCTGATTACGTCCATGATTGTCTACGGCGTGGCGTTTGACTTCTTTAATATTTCCGGCTCTTTGTATGTGGATCAGGAAACGGACCCCTCTATCCGCTCCAGCGCGCAGGGTGTGTTTATGCTGATGACTAACGGCTTTGGCGCGGCGATTGGCTCTTTGGCGGCGCAGAAAGTGATTAACTGCCTGGTCTATCCGCACGTCAATCCGGCGCTGAAGGTAAACGGGGTATATCCGGTGGACGTGTCCCAACTGATCAAAACGGGCTGGGCGGAATCTTGGTTTGTCTTTGCAGGATTTTCCTTGGTCGTGGCGATCTTGTTCGCGTTTATGTTTAAATACGAACACAAGCCGCAAGAAAATTAGTTATTATAAAACCCCCGCTGAAAATTAAGGGCCATCCTGAAACAAATTGAGGATGGCCCTTATATTGACTCCTTTTTACCTTATCACACACTGCGTTATATCAACAAAAAACAAGTCAAGCCCCCTAAAAAGAGTTACAATAATATTATGTTAACTAACCCGACCAAGGAACAGCCCGCGCCGCTGGACCCGATTTTAGAGGAGTTCCAAAACCACTTGGCTTTGGAGCGGCAGCTCAGCCGCAATACGCAGCAGGCCTATGTGTCCGACCTGGCGCACTACCTGGACTATTGCGCCGCTAACGAAATGTCCCCCCTTTCCGTGCCGCCGCAATTTTTAGATAGCTTTTCCTATCAGCTGCGCGAAAATGAAAAACTGTCTGCCGCCAGCGTGTTTCGCAAATTGGAAGCGGTGAAATGTTTTTATAAATTTTTGCTGATTGAAGGACGCATCCAAGAGGACCCCACGCGCCTGCTCAAAGCCCCCAAGCTGCCCAAACGTATGCCGGAGCAACTTTCCCGCCAAGAAATGCAGAGGCTGCTTTCTTATCCGGCGGAAAAATATGACGAGGTGCGTACCCTGACCATTGTGGAGCTATTGTATGCCGCCGGGCTGCGCGTGAGTGAGTTGATTAATTTGCAGCTTGAAAATGTGGATATCAAAGAAGGCTGGGTGCTGGCTTTTGGCAAAGGCGGCAAGCAGCGTTTTGTGCCGTTGCATCCTGCCTGTTGCGAGCGGCTGAAATACTTTTTGTCCGTGCGCGAAGCGCATTTTGCCAGTAAAAGTGTGGTAGGCTCGGAACTGTTTTTAAATAACCGCGGCAAAAAAATCAGCCGCATCAGCGTATGGAAGGACCTAGCAGCCCTCGGGCGCAAGGCCGGCATTTCCCAGCCCTTGCACCCGCACTTATTCCGCCATACTTTTGCCAGCCACCTCTTGCAAGGCGGAGCCGATTTGCGCAGCTTGCAGGAAATGCTCGGCCATGCCAATTTGACCACCACACAAATTTATACTCATTTAGACGTGTCTGACCTCAAAGACAAGCACAAAAAATTTCACCCGCACAGCTGAATAGAGCTGTCTTTGCGGCATTATTGTATTTTGGTATAATCAAAACAGATGTAACAAATACCAAACAAGGAGAAAACATGCTTAAACAGACTATTCGTAGCTTGATGATTGCGGCCTTTGTAGCGGCTCTTATACCGGCAGCTCAAGCGCAATCGTGGCAATTTGTGGGAGCCCGCGCTATGGGTATGGGTGGTGCAGGCGTAGCTACTGCCTACGGACCCGATGCCCAGTATTGGAACCCTGCCGGGTTAGCACAAGATGATGACCTTAACGAAACGGGCCTGCTCATCAGCGCAGGCGCAGACCTTCAGGCTGCCAAAGACGTTCTGGAAGGGGTTAGAGACCTCACAGACATGTCCAAACAATACAATCGCTTAGCAGACGCTATCAAAAACAGCGATATGGCTTCCGCCGAAAATATTAGCACCATTTTTAAAGGCCTTAATGACATTTCTAAATTAATCGGCACTAACGCAGGGGCTTTAGTAAATGCTAACGGCGGCCTAGGCCTTAAATTTAAAAACTTTGCTATCAGCGCACGTGCTATTGGTACAGGGGCTGTTGCCCCCGTCGTGGACACCAAAAATATTTTATTCAATCCAGGTGGGTCAGGCTTGCAATTTAGCAATAATACCTCTACACCACCCTCTGCATATCAATCAGCGGCCCAAGCCCTACAAAAAGCTATTGATGACAATGGATTATTTGCTTCCCTCAACACGCTCTTAGGCACTTCCTATGCTAACAGCACGGAGATGGTCAATGACTTTGTCAATACAGCAATAACTGTAGGCGGTGCTTCTGAAAAAGATATTCTCAAAGCTCTTAATACCGCTTCATCCAATATGGGTGGTGCATCTGATGTGATTAAGCAAGCAGCCACTGCAACCGGCTCCTACAAAGACAATGAAACTTTAGCTATGGCGGATGCCGCTACATTTGGCGAAGCAGCTCTAGGCTATGGAACGCGTGTGTTGCCGGGTTTGAAACTGGGTGCTAACGTAAAAGTCATCACCGGTTATACGGCTCAAAGCGGTGTGATGATTTTAAGTGATGATAAGAAAATTAAAGATATTTTAGACAAAGCCTATGACAACAAGAAAAACTCTACCAACCTAGGGGTAGACTTAGGCGCAATTGTCAATTTCTCAGAGCTCTTAGATAAAGAAATTTTCTTAAATCCGCAAGTGGGCCTGACGGCAAAAAACATTAACGGCCCGAAGTTTGACCGCCCGGATGTCGATGCTAGTCTGCCACTTGCCGTGCGCAAACGCTGGAACACGAATAAATATGAGCTCAAACCGCAAGTGCGTGCCGGCGCTTCTATTAATCCTATAAAAAATATTACCGTGGCAGCAGATATGGACGTAACAGAAAATGATACGTTGCTTTCCGGCATTGATTCCCGCCAACTGGCATTGGGTATGGAAATCAACCTATTCAATCGCCCGAAATTCCATATTCCGTTACGCGTTGGCTACAATACCAATTTGGCTGAAAGTGATATATCTGATTTTATAACAGCAGGCATTGGTCTTAATATGATGCACTTTTATATAGAACTGGCCGGAGCCATGAGCACCGATACCACCAAAATAGACGACAGGACTGTTCCTAACTCCGCTGCGGCATCGCTCTCTATTGGTTTCTTGTTCTAAGTTA
>CAJOLM010000077.1:0-2621 GCA_905235355.1 uncultured Elusimicrobiales bacterium | reverse complement strand
GCGGGGGGTTTTTCACAGTACAGGGAAACCCCTTGCCTACTAGCCTAGAGTAAAATCCTTCTTAACGGCCTGCCACACGCGACTGCCCGCCGTTATAAAATATATGTCATCCCCGAGGGTCACCATATACCATCCCCGAGTGTTTTTATCGGGAACCTCAACCGCTTTTCAAGGTTGAGATGCTGGATAAAAACCTTTCAGCATGACATCTTTTTTACATCACCATACCCCCCTGTTATACCAAAAAAAAAGTCAACTTCTATTTTGCCACACGAATTTTGAGAGCATTTCTTCAGGGGCTAGAACACAACACACCCCGCACAAAATAGGCGGGGTGTGTTTGAACAAATAGTTTCTTATTTATTATAGAAACGTTGCACTTCGTCTGCCATTTTGGTAAACGCTTTATATAATTTCCCCGGAGCTTTGACAGAACAAGTCCGGCGGTACGGTCCGAATTCTTTAGAGGATGCATTGACAGATACCACTACCATGCGGCCGTCTTTCGTAGTAAAAGCCCGGGTCGGTGTATGTAGCATATCTACTATGTAGTTTTTGGAAAAAGGGATTTTGGTATAGAAAGTCACGCAATCTTCTCCGAATTGACGCTTCCAAGACATCGCATAGTAGCGCAAGTCATTATACGGATAAACCGTGATTTCAATTTCTGATACATCATAAGAAACGTATCTCCAATTGAGCGGGCCCACAATAAGATTCGCCGGATTTTTAATAATGGTAGCTTCGTTGGTGGCAGAATCAATAGATACCGTTTCCCGATAAGAAGCACCCTCTACATCCGGTCTATAAATATAGTTGTAAATCGTACGACCGTTTTTTTCAATACGCTCGTGCTCATCAAGTCCGAACAAATGCTCTCCCATTTTTAATGTTAAAATCGGAACTTGTCTGTCTATGGCTTTTTCAATTGCTTTTTGCTGGTTCTCTACGTCAACCGCGTGCCCTGCCAAGTAGTTATCACCCATTTGCCGTATCTCCTGAAGGGAAACCTGCGCAGCTAAAGGAAGAGAGCAGGCACAAACACACAACAGCATATATATAATTTTTTTCATTTTTTACCTCTCTAAATAACTTATTATTTATTGTAGATTACCTATAGTCAAACTGCAAGCGATTTTAAGACCCATCCACCGTCTGGGCCAAAAGGCCTAAAAACCGCCCGCACGTATCCCGTGCGGGCGGATCGTTAACAAGCCGGTAGTAACTTATTATTTCATAAATTTTTTGCCGCTTTGCCAGGCTTGGCCTACTTTTTCGCCAATGGCATAATACCCGGCTTGGAACTGGTCAAACACAAAGGCTCCAATCTTTGTTGGGTCCACTTTACCGTCAGCCGTCATGATTTTTTCATCAGCCAGCACATTGACAATTTCCCCCACCACGCGGAAACCGTCCGGCTGAATTTCAGATACTCTACACTCCAACGTCAACGGAAATTCTTCTACAATAGGCGCATCTACCCGCGTGCTTTTCACAGCGTGCAAGCCGGACGCTTCAAATTTATTTTTCACGGTATTAGCAGAGGCAATCCCGAAATAATCGGCTTCTGCCAAGTGCGCCACGTCTGCTACGCTAATGGTAAACGCCTTGCGCGCCTGGATATTAGCTACTGTTTTGTGGTCTTCGGACAAATTAAGCGCCACTTTATTGGTATCACAAATGCCGCCCCACGCCATATTCATCACATCTACGGAATTGTCCTCGTTATACGTGGCAATCAACAGCACCGGCATTGGGAACAAAAAAGGTTTCACTCCTAAATCTTTCTTCATAATTTCCTCCTGTTTTTGGTTTTATTATAACATTTTACTCCTGTAAAATTTCTCTATCCGGCGTGCATTTTTTATTATAATACCCGTATGGAAAGACTTTACTCAATTTTGTTAGGTATCGGCATTATTGCCCTGTTATACTGGCTGGGGCCGGGCCGCTTTGACTACACTTCCGAACAAAAACGTGCGGAAATTAAAGTACGTATCAAGCAGCACGGATTGTCTTTGAAATATTATTTTATCCCGCAGCGCCGGCTGCTGTTTTTCAACGTGTTTAGCGGCGGATTCTTTGCTGTTTACTGGATGTATAAACAGTGGCAAGCCATTCGCGCCGGATACAAAAACACTTCCGGTTTGCGCGGCGGACCGTTGCTGCGCACTATTTTTGCGCCTATCTCTTTATATCAATTTATCGCTATTCTCAACCGTACCTGTATTTACCTGCGTAAAATTCCGGCCTTTCCCGCCGTGGTATGGGGCACTTTATGGTGGGCGGGGCTGGTGAGCGCGTGTCTGCCTATGTGCCCGGTATGGGGACGCATCACGGCTGGACTATTTTTCCTCATTACCCCCTATGTACTGCAGGGGCACGTAAACAATCTGCCCAGTAAATTACCCCCTGCCCGCCTTAAATGGGCGGAAATGTGCTGGCTGTTTGCCAGCTGGCTACTATGGGCCGCGGCCTTTGCCGCCTGGTATAAATTCTCCCATTAAAAAACCCCGCATTTAGCGGGGTTTTTTAAGAGCATAAGGCTTATTTGCCCGTTAGCGTTTTGGCCGCTGCGTGAAATACCGCGCGCATACCGTTTACCACAAGTTTTTCACCAA
>CAJOLM010000076.1 GCA_905235355.1 uncultured Elusimicrobiales bacterium | reverse complement strand
TCACTTCCGCTAACACTTGTTTGTTCGTGTAGCAAGGCAATATGCGGCAGTCCATATAGAACACATCTTGCCCCGGAATAGTGTTTACATTGGGCACGTTTGCTTCGCGTTTGGTCGGCTCAAAAACACTGTGATTGATATCCGCAAACAAATTATTTTTCTTGTTAAATTTTTTATACAAGCTGCGCAAGGCCACAATCAAATAGCTGCTGGCCACATAAGCATTATTGCCGTTATTGGGTGTAGAGGCGTGGGTTTGTTTGCCCTGTGTGGTAAATTTAACCCACAGCATATTTTTCTCGGCAATTTCAATCATAGTACCTTCGGGGTTCCCGCCGTCAGGCACTAAAAAGCTGTCTTGCTTGCTAAATAAATTTTTATGCTTTT
Organism: uncultured Elusimicrobiales bacterium; assembly: GCA_905235355.1. GTDB lineage: Bacteria > Elusimicrobiota > Elusimicrobia > Elusimicrobiales > Elusimicrobiaceae > Avelusimicrobium. The sequence goes on along the minus strand of CAJOLM010000076.1, from coordinate 5,495 downwards.
TTAGTAGTGCCACGATACCAAAGTCGCTACCTACTTCCTCATCTGCATTGAGTAGCAATGCATAATTTACCGGCGGGCGGATTCCCGCGCCCATCATAGCTTTTACAGCCAGAAGCCCGGATACCAACCCCTGCTGATTGTCCTCTGTACCGCGGCCATAAATTTTATCTCCTTTCACAACCGCTTTAAACGGATCGGTTTTCCACATGCTTAAATCGCCCGGCGGCACAACATCCATGTGTGCCATTACCCACAAGGTCCGCTGGCGGTTTTTGCCATAGTATTTGGCAACGATATTCGGACGAACACCCGTCGGAGATTTGGCATCTTTTACTTCAATTACTTTCACTTCGTCAAATTTCATGGCTTTTAATGTTTTAAGTAACACTTCCGCTTTAGCTGTTTCCCCCAACCCTCCTTCCGTATGCGGCGTAATAGCCGGGCACGCTGTCATTTTGGTCTGGATATCAATAATAAAATCTCTATATCCATCAATTTTTTTAAATAATTCTTTCGTCATGTTGTTCCTCTCAAGTTATATTTAAAGTGGGTTTTTAATTTCAATAAATTGCGTTTCTACATGAAAATGCTGTTGCACCAGTTTCATGAGTGCGCGCACGCCGATTTTTTCTGAATTATAATGCCCAAGACCAATACAATTAATATGTCCTTCACGGCATAATTCCTGTGCCGGCTCGTCTAAAGACCCCGTCACAAATAAATCCAGTCCCAGTGCCATTGCATCGGACAGCATACTCCACCCGCCACCACTAACAATGCCCACGGTGCGGATTTTTTTAGGACCAAAAGCCAGTACGGTTGCTTTGGTACTACACGTTTTTTCCAGCGAGCGTACTACCGACGTTAACGTAGCAGGAGTAATCGTTCCACAAAAGCCGATTTCTTGCCCATGATACGACGCGAACGGACGGATGTTTTTTGCGCCCAGGCTGTTTATCAATAGCGCATTGTGCCCGATTTGCGCGTGTTTATCAAGCGGCAAATGATACCCCAGCAAGCTGATCTCATGCTGCAATAAAAATCCAACCCGCTTGCCAAACGTGCCCGTAATAGCTTGCTCTTTACCCCACAACAGCCCGTGATGCACAATAATCATATCGGCCTTGGCTGCCGCTGCTTTTTTAAATAATTCCAAACTGGCAGATACACCAAACACAACTTTGCGCACAGTGTCGCGGCCTTGCACTTGCAAGCCGTTCAAGCTGCTATCTGCTATTTCCGCACTGTTCAGATAGTTATTTAAAAATCGGACAATGTCCTCGCGTTTAGCCATAAATTTATGTTATCATTTTTATAGTTATGAAAAAAATATTTTTTTGCGTTATTTTGACTTGCGTCTCCCTTTTTTCTTTATATAGCCAAAGCTTACCGGTAGCACCTTATCTGCCGGCGCAGACGTCGCGCAGCGCAAAAGAAGCTCCCATCACCTTGCAATATCCTTATGAAAAAATGACAGCACCGACGGGTGCGAAAAACATGTATGTATTTGGTCGCATCAACTTACCCGAGTTAGACCAAACCCAATTAGACATCAACGGCCAGGCGGTACCGCTTTACAAAAACGGCACTTTTATAGCATATCTGCCAGTGGAACAAGGCGATTTTTCTTTTGTACTAACAGCCACCACCCCAACGGAAACTTTCCAAGCTGTGCGCCATATTACTGTACCTGGAAAGCCACTGGACCAATTTGCAGGAAAAGCGCGCTTTGATGAAGCCGAAACCTATCCCAGCCGACCGCTTTGGGTGCTGCCGGGCGATATGATTAATCTAATTACGCGCGGCACTCCCGGAGCACAAGTAACAGCAGATTTACCCAGTTTAAAGGGCGGCAAGCAAATTGCCTTGCGTGAAGACACACGCAACCCGGGCACCTATCGCGCTAAGTTTGTTGTGTCAGATAAAGAAAAGCCCCGATCCTCTAAAATTGTATATCAAATGTATGATCCGCATACTGACACCCGCACCAAAATTACTGCCCGGCAGCGGGTTAAAATACTAGATAAACAAGAACCGCTACAGGCTGCCAAGGTAACTAGTCCCAACAGTAAAATGCGCCAAATTGCCGTGCATCAAGGCAGTTTATATCCGTTTTACCGTGCTTTTGGTGAAGTGCTGATAGACGGCCGCGACAATGGTCTGTACCGCCTGCGTTTAGGCAACGGAGAAAGTGCCTGGCTGGAAGAAAAAAAATTGTCTTTCACGTCTTCTTTTGAACCGAACACCATTGAAGAAATTGACACATTGGCTCTACCGGATAAGACGCAAATCCGTTGGACACAAAGCCAACCTGTTTCCATATCTATCCAGGAATTTAATAACCGCATGGAAGTAGTTTTTTATTACACCCAAGTATTTGAGGAAAACTTTAATATAGACAGCACCAGCCCGCTCCTAGACCATGTGGAATGGGAAACCTTGCCGGATAATATCATTAAATTTATTTTGTACTTCAAAGAAGGGGCCACCCCGTGGGGTCACGCGTACCAATATGAAAAAAATAATTTCCTGGTAGAACTCAATCATCAACCGACGTTAACATCTGCAGACAAACAACCGCTGACCGGAGCGCGTATCTTGCTGGATGCCGGGCATAGTCCCAAACGCACCCCGCCGTATGATGGATTAGTCAGCCCTTCCGGTGTGCTGGAATATGAGGCAAATTTGGCTCTGACCGAAGTGTTAAAAAAGAAATTAGAGGCAGCGGGAGCTACCGTTATTATGACACGCCAGGGGGATAATCAAATGAGTTTGACCGCCCGCTACCGCAAGGCACTAAAAGAACAAGCACATATCTTTGTTAGCTTGCATCATAATGCCCTGCCAGAAACAGTAAATCCCCTGGCTGTACCACGCGGCTATTCTATTTACTACACTTATCCGCACAGTTTTAAACTGGCGCAAAGTGTGTATCAGTCATTTACAAAAAACATTCCGCTTGCCGATAATGGCCTGATTGCTAATGACATATTATTTATTCCGCGCATTTCGGAAATGCCCAGTATTTTAATTGAAAATGCCTATATGATTTTGCCCGAGCAAGAAGCACTGGTCATGAGTGATGAAGGACGCGAGCTTTTTGCCCAAACAATTTATGAAGGTATTTTAGATTTTTATGGCGTCGCACCCAAAAAGCCAGCCGCCGCCAACAAGAAAAAATCTGCCAAAGCGTCTGTTCAAAAAACCGCCGCAAAAAAGAAAAAGAATTAAATCCTGCCGTTTGCTTTCAAGCTGTAATGCTGCCCGCGGCCAATAATAATATGGTCATGCACCGTAATACCCAGCAGTGCTGCGGCGCGAGTAACTTCTTTGGTAACAGCAATATCATCTGCAGAAGGAGTCGGGTCGCCCGACGGATGATTGTGCACCAGGATAATGGCCGAAGCCTTGGCCGCTAGCGCACGCTCTACAATTTTACGCGGGGAAATACTGACTCGGTCTAATGTACCGGAAGAAACAATTTCCGTCCCAATTACGGTATTACGCACCGACAAATAAATCAGCTCTAGACATTCTTCCGTATGTTCAGCTAAAGAGGCCTTGCAATAAGTAAGCACTTCATCAGGGGTGCGGATGGTAATTTTGTCTTGCACTTCTTCCAGGCTGTATTTTTTAAACACGGCGCGGATAAGTTTTAGAAACAAAGCACTTTGCTTCCCCACGCCCTTCACGGACATCAATTCTTCCAATGGCGCATCCAAAACCGCTGACAAATTGCCAAAGCGTTTGATTAACGCCCAAGCCGTTGGTTTAGTATCGCGCCGGGCAATACAATACGTTAGAAGTAATTCCAACGTCTCATGATCTAAAAAATGATCCAAGCCGCCGGAGGCAAATTTTTCCCTAATCCGCTCGCGGTGGCCTACATAAGATGGTTTCTGATTTGGGGGCATAATCTAATTATATGTTTTTTCAAAGCTCTTGAATAATGCTAAAATACAAAAAAGTGTAGCATTTTTGCTGAGCTGGAGGAACTATGAATTTGAAAATAGCTGTCATTGGCGCAGGTCCAGCCGGATATCCGGCAGCTCTTACTGCCGCACGTTTAGGAGCCACTGTTACTTTAATTGAAAAAGCACAACTGGGCGGCGTGTGTTTAAATGTAGGATGTATCCCCTCTAAATCTTTATTAGACGCCGCGCACCGCTTGGATATCGCACGGGATTTGGCCCGCTTTTGCGAAGATAATGTTGCGCCAACTACTCCGATGGCCTCTTGGTCCAAAATACAGGCGCGCCAACAAGCCGTCACCGCTAAATTAACAGGCGGTATTGCTACACTTATGCGCCAGGCCAAAGTAACTGTCCTAAACGGCAGCGCGGAATTTGCAGATGCGCACACGCTCAACGTACACACCGCGCAGGGAGATCAAACTGTTCCGTTTGATTATGCTATTGTGGCCACCGGCACACAAGCTTTTGTGCCCGCGCCGTTGGATAAATTACCCGGATTAGTGTATGACAACAGCACTATTTTCCAAATTTCTGAGCTGCCCAAAACATTAGCTATTATCGGCGGCGGAGCTATCGGTTGCGAATTTGCCACCTTGATGTCCTCTTTAGGAGTACAGGTGCAGCTCATTGAAATGCAGCCGCGCTTACTGCCTAATATGGACGAGGGCTTGGCGCGCGTGCTGACTAAAAATTTACAAAAACGCGGCGTGCAAATTATTACCGGGCAAGCGGTCACTTCCGCCAGTGTGCAAAACGGACAAGCTGCTTTGCAATTAAAAGATGGTAGTACACTACTGGCTGATAAGGTACTGGCTGCTATTGGCCGCACGTGCGATTTGACCGACCTTCACCCGGAGCGTGCGGGCCTTACCTGGAACCGCAAAGGGCTGGAGGGCGTTAATCCGCAAACATTGCACGTGACAGATTCTATTTATGCCGCCGGAGATGTGACCGGGCTTACGCTCCTGGCGCACGCCGGCACACGCCAAGGTATAGTCGCCGCGCAAAATTGCTGCGGACAAAATGCTACCTATAATAATGATTTTATCCCCAATGCCGTTTATACTGATCCAGAGCTTGCCTCTGTAGGTCTTACCAAAGCGCAAGCTAAAGGCCTCAACGTAAAAAGCCACAAAAGCTTTTTGCTGGCTAATGGCCGCGCACTTACGCAAGACCAAGCAGACGGCTTTGTGGAAATTATCAGCGAGGCAGACTCCGGCAAACTCTTAGGTGCAGTGATAGCTGCCCCGCATGCCTCGGAAATGATTAGCACACTGACGCTAGCACTGCAAGCCGGTATGACAGTAGCACAACTGCAACAGGTTGTTTTTCCACACCCAACAATTAGTGAAATGATTGCCGAGGCATTAGCCAAATGAAACGCGCGTTTTCCGTCGTATTAGTGCGTCCGCGCGACCCGAATAATATCGGTGCAGCTGCGCGTGCCATGGCCAATTTTGGCCTGCGCGATTTGCGCGTTGTAAAGCCCTATGCTCCGTCTTGGAAAGAGGCTGTCAGCGC
>CAJOLM010000075.1 GCA_905235355.1 uncultured Elusimicrobiales bacterium | reverse complement strand
GGGAAAATAGTAAAAAACAGCGTTTCAAAATAGGCCTTGACTTATTTTTTTTTTTTGATACAATACGGGGGTATGGTAGTAAAATTACAAAAGGAGAAACAGTATGAAACGAGCGTTTACGCTTATTGAGTTGTTAGTAGTTGTTTTAATTATCGGCATACTGGCCGCCGTGGCATTGCCGCAATACCGCTTTGCCGTGGAAAGAGCACGCGCAACAGAAGCCGTTATCGGTGTGCAAACCTGGTACAATGCCGTGCAACGCTATTATCTGGCAAACGGAACTTATCCGGCTGACCGGGACGCGGCACTGAATGATATAGATGTTACATTACCAACACCTAAAAATTTTAGCTTTGGTTACTATAATAGTGGTGCTACTGTTTATGTTGGTTATCTAAATTCGGATTATATGATTAGTCGTGTATTTTATGCTTTTGGGGGGAGTCCTAATCATCCTTGGGTAACCCGCGGCCTTACTTGTAATACCACGGGCAAAGATACAACTGAAGATCTGGGAGCTAAAATTTGTAAAAGTTTATGCGGAACCAGCACGCTGACTGTTATGTGGGGCAGTGGGGAATATGGCTGCTCTATTAAGTATTAATAAAACCCCCGCTTGCGTCGGAGGTTTTGTGTTGCAAAAATTTATTTGGCTGCTTTTTCTTTGGGCTTTCGGTAGCAGCGGCGGCAGCGCGCTTGATAGGCATCTGTCGTACCGACGACAATGCGTTTTGTGTCTTTGGTCATGCGCTGCGTAAAGGTAGCCGGGTTGCCGCACTTGGTACAAACGGCGTGGTTTTTGGTGGCAAATTCGGCCTTGGCCAGCAAAGCGGCGGTTACTTCAAAGGGTTCGGCGCGGTAATCCGTATCCAGGCCCGCCACGATAACGCGCTTGCCCATATTAGCCAGCTTCTCGCAGACTTCCACAATGCCTTTATCAAAGAAATTTACTTCGTCAATCGCTATCACTTGGGTATCTTTTTCTACCAGCGGCAAAATTTCAGCAGAGTTTTTAACGCATAGCGCGTCTACTTTGTTTTGATTGTGGCTGATAATACTGCCAATGCCATAGCGTGTGTCTAACTTGGAGTTAAACAGCTGCACTTTTTGTTTGGCAATCAGCGCGGTGCGCACGCGGCGGATGAGTTCCTCGGTCTTGCCAGAAAACATACATCCGCAAATCACTTCAATCCAACCTTGTTTTTTAAACATCAAGTTCGGGGTCATAGTTACCTCTCTTAAAATAGCGATCCTCAAAAGGTATTGTACTACATATCGCGCAAGCTGTTTTGGCTGCGCCAGGGATACCAGTATTGCTCTTCGTCGGTAGAGCGGGGGGCTTGTTTGTTGCCGGAGCCGCACAAAATGCTAATGGTAAAGGCAAAAGACAAATTGCGGTTGCGGTCACGCACAATGATTTCGGTCGTGGCATCGTGGAACGTTTTGGAGAAGCGCAGCAGCTTGTTAAAATACTCAAAATGTCCTTTTTCTACTTGTATGCCTGTGCCGAGGGTAAGGCGCCAAGAAGCGTTTGGTAAGTGCAGCCCCAAGGTGGTGGTAAAGGTGTAGCGGTCTGAATAAGTGCGGTACAGGGAGTAACGGTCTTGGTGGTCGGTGTAATTGTTTACACCCAGGCCCAGGGTTTGCCCTTTAATTCTAAAATTAGTCTGTGCGATAAAGGCTTGGTTACCGTCCTTAATATCATATAAATCTTGGGCAAATACATTGATAGCTCCGTTGGGAGAAGTATATCCTACCTCTAATAAAAGGGGCTCAATACGCTGTTTAAGATGCTGCCAAGATTTTTCCTTTTCGTCGTTATTTACCAGATTAAACCCGGCCCCAAAGCGTACATAAGTATTAAAGGTCGGGCGGAAATAATCTTGCACATATACGCGGTTGCGCTCTTCGCCACGGTCCGGAGATGTGTTATCTAATGACAACGTGCCGGTAGATAAACGGCGCGTGTATTGGTAACCCATATCTACGGTGCCTAAGAAAGTGTCCGTCTGCAAATTTAAGTCCGTTCCCACACGGCCCACCCAGGCATCTTTATCTTGATAATTCGGGTCCTCTAATGTTAGATGCTGGTCGTAAAATACGCTGGGCAAAAAGGTAAGTCCGCGGGTAAGGCGGATGGATTTTTCGGTGGTCCAGCGGGCATAGCCTTCGCGCTGCCAGCTTTCTTCCATGATAGAAGTGTTATTGAAATTGACTTCCATGTGATGCGTCAGCCCCAGCAGCGGATCTCTAAAGGGCATTAGTGTATAATCCAGCTGCGGTATATTACGTCTTTGGGCAATAAATTCGCCGCGGCTCCAATCAAAAATATCTTTTTGTGTGTAGCTTATACGCAAGGTGGAAACACGGCTTTGACGGGAAAGAGAAAAATCTGTCTGTTGGTCCGGCGAGAAAATGTACGGGTTGCCGCGGAAGAACGAGTCATTGAAATAGGGGTCTGACACCATACGGAACTGCGTCTGAAACTGGTACAGCGCGCCCGTGGGATTATTAAAATGATCGGAGCTGTCATACAATTCCCACCAATAACCGCCGCGTATGCCCCAGCGTTTGGTGCTTTGCAATTGGAAAGGCTTTCCGTTGACGGTATGGCTAAATTCCGGGTCTGCATGGTCATTGATGTAATATACTTCCGCTGTACCTTTGAGCTTGTCTGTTTCTCTAGCCATCAGTTCCAGCCCCATACCCACGCCGGATTTGGTGTAATAATCTAAATTAATTTTCGGGCGGAAAATAGGTATTTCTGTCAGTACGGTAGAGGTTAGCAAGCCAAAGCCGGTATTGTTGCTTTGCGTAAAATCTACATAAGTGGTCCATGGTTTTTTGCTCTCTAAAGAACGCCAATACACAGGCAACCATAGTAAAGGGATACCGTCTAATTTAAACAAAGCATTGGTGCCAAAAATACGTTTTTCCGGCGATACTTTTAAATTTCCTATCGTAATGGTATAGTGTGGAGGGGTTTGGTCGCAGCAAGTTAGCACCGCATCTTTTAGGCGTTCTGTACCGTCTTGAGATGAAATTTCTTTGGCGGAAATAATACGCAGCGGCGGATACTCGGTTTGGATATTTTCGGCATAAAAATCTTTGGTCTGGTAATTGACGGAAATATTATCTCCTTCCAGTACTCCGCCGCTGCTTTCCACACGCATGGGACCCACAGAAGAAATCGTGGTATTTACTTGGTCAAACGTGATATCGTCCCCGGTGGCAGTGCGGACATCTCCGTCCGGCAGTTGCTGTACAAGCGTGACATTTCCTTTCAGATTTACTTTTTTAGCGTTTGGATTGGCATTGGCCTCATCTGCGGTAAAATACACAAAACCGTCTTCTCCCGGCGGCTTTGGCAACGTGTTGGTCTCTCCCCACACAGGGGCACCCATACACAGCAGCAAGAGGGGGAGAAAACGTTTCATTATTTTTTCAATTCCCGGTGAATAGCGTACATGGCTGCGCCGACCCCGCCGATATTGGGATCTTCTGACACCATTAATTTTAATTTTTTAAACGGCGTTTGGATTTGCTGGTGATGTAGTACATTTTCCAGCTCCGGCAAGAAATACTTGGCTGCGCCCGATACACCGCCTGTTAACACGACGGCGTCTATATCCAGCAACAGGACTGCATTGGCAATCCCAATTCCCAGGAAAAAGCCCGTCTGTTCCCAAATTTTAAGTGCCAGCGGACAGCCCTTTTCGGCTGCGCGCGACACAAGTTCAATTTTGAAATCTTTTTCTTCGGCGACCATACGCGCCAATATAGATTGCGGATGCTCCAGCACGCCTTCCATAACGCGCCGTTTAATGCCGATAGTTCCTACAAATGCTTCCAGACATCCGCGCGCACCGCAACCGCATTGAGGGCCTGTCTTGGTACTGGCGATTTTGGTGTGGCCAATTTCGCCCGCGGTACCATTGGAGCCCTGAAATAATTCTTTATTAATAATCAGCCCGCCGCCGACCCCGGTGCCCAAGGTAACAACGAGCACATTGGTAGCTTGATGATTGAGCGTCTTTTCATACACGCCCCAGGCCGCCAACGTAGCATCATTGGCTACATAGGGACGCAGCCCAGTCAGTTGTTGCAAAATGTCCGCTACGGCCCATTCATCCACATCTTTAAATTTCAAATTCGGGTTGTAGCGCAAGATGCCGTTTTGATGATCTACGTCACCGGGTGCGCCAACGCCGACTGCAATTTGCTCATCGGGATATTGTGCTTTAACCTCGTTAATAAACGTGGCAATTTGCTTTAAAAAAGCTTCGGCCCCATGTTCATAATTGGTTTCCACTTTGTCTTTGCGCAAGATTTCTCCGGCTTGCGTCATAACGTATAGTTTTACAAAAGTTCCACCGATATCTACACCAATGCCAATCATAGGTGTGTCTCCTTATTTTTTGGATGTGCGTGCTGATACACGCTTTTTAATTTGTCTAGCGAAACGTGCGTATACACTTGTGTAGCTGCCAGACTGCTATGGCCTAACATCTCTTGCAAGCTGCGTAAATCGCAGCCGTTATTTAACAAATGGGTGGCGAACGAATGGCGCAAACTATGCGGGCTTATGCGCCGGGCAATATTGGATTTAATGGCGGTGTTTTTGACAATATACGCCAGACCATCTCCTGTGAGAGGAGTGCCGTTTTTACCTAGAAAAAGAGCATCTGCCGGGCGGTAATTAGGCCGTGTGGCTAAATATTCGCGCAGTGCCTGCAAGGCTGTTTGTGTGACCGGTACAAAACGCTCTTTATTGCCTTTTCCTAGCACTTTGACAATGCCGTTAAAAAAATCCACGTCTGAAATTTTAAGCCCCACCACTTCGCTGCGGCGCAGGCCACTGGAATAAATCAGCTCCAGTAAGGCGCGGTTGCGTGCGGCAAAACGCCCCTGGCTGGCGGAGGTTTCAATCAAGCGGTTGGTTTCATCCACCGTTAAAAATTTAGGAAGTAAATGGTCTTTTTTAGGCGCGGGCAATAATTTAAAAGGATTTTGCTTAAGCTGCCCTTGCTCTAATAAGAAATTTGCAAAACTGCGCAGCGCGGAAATTTTGCGCAGTGTAGTATTGCGCTGATAATCGTGCGCGCCCAAAGAGGCCAAAAACAGACGCACGGTGGGCAGCGTGAAATCTTGCAAGCGGGTTAGGTTGCGGGACGCACAGAAGGCCACAAATTGCTGCAAGTCCTCTTCATAGCCTTGTAGTGTATGCGGAGAAAAATTTTTCATTTTCAAGTGCCGCAGAAATGCTTGCGTCCAATCGTTCACGGGGCGCCTCCTGCTTAGGCTTTGGTCTGTGCGTCGTGCTTGGCTTTAATTTGGGCAATTTCTTCGTCAGAAATATTCACAATATTGCGGCATTTAGGGTAGCCGGAGCAGCCCAAAAAGTAACCGCGTTTAGAGCTGCGCAGTACCATTTTTTTACCGCATTTATCGCACACGTGGTCGGTTTGTATCGGGCCGGACGAAGCCACTTTATTGCCCTCTGCATCAATAGAATAAGTGTTTTTGCATTTAGGATAGGCCGAGCATGCCAAAAATTTCCCTCTGCGTCCGGTGCGTATTACCATGGGTGCGCCGCATTTATCGCACACTTCATTGGTTTGCTCTGGCATTACTTTTTCACCGTCTTTACTCAAATTCACTTTTCCTTTACAAGTGTTGTCGGAGCAGACCAGGTATTGCCCAAAGCGGCTGGTTTTCTGCAGCATGGGTTTGCCGCAAATGGGGCATTTTTCGTCGGTCTGCTTGGCCTGCGGGCGCTGCATACGCGGGCAAAAGAAGTATAAAATTCGGTCAGCAAATCCACCCATTTTTGTCCGCCTTCAGCCACCTCGTCCAGTTTTTCTTCCACACCGGCAGTATAGGACAAGTCCATAATTTCCTTGAAGAAATCTTTTAGGCTGTTGGTAACCGTAATGCCCAGCTCAGTAGCGACGAGCTTATTGCTTTTGGGCTGGCGGGCAATATATTTGCGGTCCAAAATCGTTTTAATGGTCGGCGCGTAGGTAGACGGACGCCCGATACCGTGTTTTTCCAGCGTTTTAATTAAACTGGCTTCATTGTAATACGGCGGCGGAGTTGTTTTATGG